>DIVM01000222.1 GCA_002435835.1 Firmicutes bacterium UBA6132 | reverse complement strand
ATGGGAAGAGTATGTATTGCTTCAACAATTAATGGTTCTAAGGATGTTATAGATGACGGAGTGACTGGATTCTTGTTTGAAACTGGAAGTGCTGAAGATTTGACGGACAAAGTGCTGAAATTCTTAGACCTAAGTTTTGAAGATAAAGTCAAAATGGGCTTAGCCGGTAGAGCTAAGGTTGAGAGAGAGTTTAATAGACAGATAGTTATTGATAGATATTTAAATATTCTATAACCATGTAATTAATTTAAGTTTAAAATTATGTTTGGAGGAGACTCACTTGCGAATTTTACAAGTTATAGATAGCTTAAGATCTGGAGGTGCTGAAAAGTTAATTTCGGATATAATCCTTCAAACAAAATCAGAGTATGTTGAAATAGATGTACTTCTATTAACTGATGAGGGAAATGTTTACGATGGTATTCTAAATAAGAATAATGTTTCTATTAAAATAGTACCAATTAAAAGTATTAGAAATCCCATGAATATTTACTATATATTTAAAATATTGTCAAAATCAAATTATGATATTGTACATGTACATTTATTTCCTGCAACATATTGGGTTTCAATTGCTAGCTGCTTTTTAATATTTAATAAACCTAAGATTGTAATGACAGAACACAGTACTCACAACAAGAGAAGAAAATATAAGGCATTTAGAATAATTGAAAAATTAATTTATAAGAACTTCGATACAGTCGTATCAATAAGTAAAGGAACGCAAAAAGAATTAGTTGAGTGGTTAGGAATATCAAGCAGAAATAAGAAATTTCAAATAATAAATAATGGAATTGTTTTAGATAAATTCACATACTCTGAAGGATTAAGCGTAGAAGAATTGAACATCTTAGGTATTAATTACAAATATACGTTATGTATGATTGGAAGATTTACTGAATCAAAAGATCATGAGACTGTTTTACGTGCTTTAAATAGGTTGCCAAATTTTGTAGGGTTAGTATTGGTTGGTGAAGGACCATTAGAAATTGAAATAAGAAACAAGACTAAAGAGCTAGATTTGGATGGTAGAGTGAGATTTTTAGGTTTTCGTTCAGATGTAAATCGAATTATTAAGTCTACAGACATTATTGTACATTCAGCTAATTGGGAAGGTTTTGGGTTGGCCGTTGTTGAAGGGATGGCTGCGGGTAAACCAGTAATTGCTTCGAATGTAGAAGGATTAAGTGAGATAGTTTCAGGATCAGGTTTGTTATTCAAGCCTTCTGATGATTTGGAACTAGCACAAATAATTAATGAATTAATCTGTGATAAAACTTTCTATGATACAATTGCATCTAAATGTTTATCCTCATCGAAAAAATATGATATAAAGAAAACTGCAGAGAGTTATTCAGATTTATATAAAGGGCTTTTGAAGGAGATTAATGACAATGGGAACTTTATTTAGGTTAATAAGGCTAATATGGTTTAGATGGACTTGGATAAAAACTAATCGGCATAACCTGACAATACCGAAAAAATTATTTGATCCAAATTGTGTAAAAATTGGAAGGTTTACATACGGTCCCCTCAATATTTTTACTTATGGAGCTGAAAATGAATTTCTGGAAATTGGAGAATTCGTCTCTATAGGATCTGGTGTTAAATTTATTTTGGGTGGGAATCACAGTACAAAATCCTTCTCGACATATCCATTCAAAGTAAAGTTGTTTAATGAATCTAATGAATCAACCTCAAAAGGACCGATAATTATCAAAGACGATGTTTGGATTGGTACTGATAGCATTATCTTATCCGGAGTTACGATAGGGCAAGGAGCTGTGATTGGTGCAGGCACTGTTGTATCTAAAGATATTCCTCCATATGCAATTGCTATTGGAAATCCAGCGCAAATCGTGAAATATAGATTTGATGAAGATACTAGAAAAAAAATGATTAAGTTTAATTATTCAAATTTAAACAAGAATGTTATTAGTGACAAAATATCGTTCCTATATAGAGACTTAGATGATGAAATAATTAATGAATTATCAAATAATGAAATAAAAATTAATCTAAAGAACTAAGATTTGGTAAAAAGGTAGTGTAACATGGACTTAATTGGCACATCGGACATCCAAGTATCAGTGATAATCTTGAACTATAATACCAAGGAAATGACAGTGAACTGTGTTGAGTCATATATTCGGAATTTTGAGGGATTAGAAAATTATGAAATTATTTTAGTTGACAATTGTTCAACCGATGGGAGTTGGGACTACTTTAACGAGAAGCTTTCCACACACAAAAGAATAAGGCTTGTATATAATGAAAAGAACGTTGGCTTTGGTAATGGAAACAATATTGGAGTTGAATATGCAAAGGGTAGGTTTCTGATATTTGCCAACAGTGATACTCTAGTTAAAAAATTTGATGTTCAAAATATGATAAATTGCTTTATTGTCGAGCCCAATATTGGAGTTTTAAGTTGTAAAATACTGAATCAAGACGGTAGTATTCAATCGTTAGGTTTTAGTAATCCTTCAGTTATAAATGATTTTAAATTGAATTTTCTGTTCTGGAATTTTAACATTGTTAAGAAGTTTAGATTTAAAAAATATTCGGAAAGAGGATTATTTAAAGTTGATTGGGTTTCTGGAAGTTTTTTTATGTGTAGGCGTGATGACTTTTTAAATCTTAATGGATTTGATTCGAATATTTTCATGTATGCTGAAGACTTGGATCTCTGTGCGAGAATTCGAAAACTCGGTAAAGAGAATTATGTTCTTGATTCAGAAGAAATATATCATTTGCATGGAAAATCAAGTAATGTAAATTATACAAAGTTGCTAAAAGAAAAACAGAATTATTTATATGTGATTAAGAAAAACAGAATTTCAAAATTTCCAAAAACAATTATGATAATGCATATTGTTAATATTACAGTCGTAATT
Organism: Firmicutes bacterium UBA6132; assembly: GCA_002435835.1. The sequence continues at coordinate 8,055 of DIVM01000222.1, read as the reverse complement.
GGTTTTAAAAGAATAATTAGCTGTTTTCGCACTAAAAAGTAATCACTATATTGAAGTTCTTTAATATTGTTTTGTATATTTGTACATAATTAAAGGGGGATTCTCTTGAAGAAAATATTATATATTTCACTACTAGACTGGTTTTTTACTAAACAAAGGCCTCAACACATCGCGGAATTACTGAGTAAAGAATACCAAGTTAAATATCTCTGTAAAACATCTTGGTTAAATAAATATAACAAGAAGCATAAATCGGACGACATTATTCAATTTGAGATCAAAGTAAATTCTAATTTGGTTATCAATAGGCTAAAGTTATTACCGCTTCACAGATGTGATTTAATAAAATCTTTAAATCGGGTTCTTTTTAAATTTTATATAAGGATTCAATTGTTTTTTTTCAAACCAGATTTTTTATGGTTGACACATCCTGAACAATATAGTGATATACCCGAAAATTTTATAGGGAAAATAGTCTATGACTGTATGGATAATTACTCTGAATTTACAAACGTTAAAGAAAAAAAAGATAAAATTTGTTTATTAGAAAGAAATTTGTGCAATAGGGCAAATGTTATATTTACCAGTAGCTATGGATTATACAATAAATTAGCTAAATACACAGATACTAAAAAAATTAGAGTGGTTAAAAATGGAACAAACTTTGAATTGTTTCAAGAATATTGTAGTTCTAATAAAGAAAAACAAATACCTATCGAACTATCAAAAGATAGAAAAAACATTGGATATTTTGGCGGAATTAGTACGTGGTTCGATATTGATTTGGTTATTGAAATATCAAATAGATTTTCAGAATTGGATGTTGTTTTGATTGGACCAGTAAATAATAAAGAACTAATTGAAAGAGCTGAAACAATTGAAAATCTCAAAATACTAGGTCCGCGAAAATACTACGATTTACCAAACTACTTATATTATTTTGATGTGTGTATTATGCCGTTTATTGTTAATGATTTAATTAAAGATGTTAATCCGGTTAAGTTATACGAATACTTGTCTATGGGGAAACCTGTTGTGGCACCTTACTATGATGAGATAAAAGAATTTAACGATGTTGTATATCTAGCTTATAACCATGAAGATTTTATTGGTAAGATTGAGAGTTCACTTTCTGAAGATTCAAATTTTAATAAGTCACATAGAATTAAATATGCAAAAGAAAATAGTTGGGACAGTCGAATGAAAGTTATAGTTGAGGAATTATCGTTATGTGATTCACATGCATAATTTAATCTTGAAGTTATGTGAGGTGAGAGATTGAATATTAAATATAAATTTGAAGACTTAATTTTAGTGTTATTCATTCTTATTTTTATAATTTTGGGGATAGTGGGGGTGAATCAATATTTTGTCATAATCGTAATTTTAACATCTGTTTTTCTAAAATTACCTAGAGGTTTTAAAGATATAAGGGTTGTTTTTTTATATTTCTTAATTATATTTTTACCTTTTTATCCGAGTGTTAGGGCTTACCTAATGATTAATAAATGTTACCTTTTGCAGGGAATAATTAATTATTTGCGAGATTTTATTATATTGATTTTAGTTGTTTTAACTTTTATTAAAAACAGGTCTCTTTTCAAATTTAGAAGTGAAGTTAATAATAGCAATTATAAATTGATGTATATATCTATGCTTTTAATCGCAATAAATTATTCTTACGGTTTTGTAATATCAATTTTTAGAGGATATTTTTCACTCGGAATTATGGGAATACATTTGAATTTAATACCGTTGCTCATGGTTTTTATAATATATAACATTGATTTTAGAGAGTCTGATCTTAAGAAAATGATGAAGTATATTACCTATATTGGCATTATAGTTTCAATTATTGGAATATATTTTTATTTTTTTAGGCCCATAATATTTGGCCAGCTATTTTCAGTTTTTCGCCAGTTCGATGAAACTCCACAGCAAGTACTAAATTATTCTAGAATGGTAAGTGTTTTATTATCACCCAATATATTTGGAACATTTATGTCTATTAATTTGATAGTAAGCTTTAGTGCGTATTATAGAAATAATAAACATTTAGATAGCGGTATATATTTGATAAGTATACTATTATCCCTAATAGGACTTAGTTTATCCATGTCAAGAGGAGCATGGATGTTCGGATTTGTGGGCGTCATGACTATAATTCATTTTAATAATAGTAAAAGAATACTTGACAGTAAACTTTTAAAGATAATATTGCTTGCAATAATGGTTTTAATAATTCTTGCTACTATAAATCCAACTTTGATTTATATTATTGAAGGACGCTTTGAATCGCTATTGAGCTTTGACAATGACTCATCTTATGGAAGATTAGATAATTGGTTTAATGCATTTAGAACCTTAGGAAATAACTTCGCAGGTTATGGACTTGGAGTAGGTGGTATTAATCTAATAAGGTTTCCAGAAATATCAGAATCTACAGGTATAGATGTTATAGATGGATTTTATATGAAAACTATAATTGAAACAGGAATTGTTGGTCTGGTATTATTCAGCGCACATATATTGCTTATGATTATTGCTTTGTATAGATTGATTATTCACTCAGATAATAACAAGTATTATGTATTGACGTTAGCTATTTTTTTGGGAGTGCTTACTCAATCAATCGGAAGTAATGTTTTTGATTTCGTAAGCATAGCACCATTCATTTGGATATTTGTAGGCATTGCAGCAAAAGGTGCAAATGAAAAAATATTCGAAGATGATGTTATATGAAAGGAATAGTATGGCTGGAGAATTAGGAAGGACTTTATCCACTAACGATACTAACATTAAAATAATTACTTTCAGTAGGTGATAAACCCATGATTTATCACCTTGGTTAATACTAATATTAGCGGGAATTAAGGAGATATAATCATTTATTTTCACAAGATTTGACTATTTACACCAGTTCTTAGGAGATGGTAGTTAAATTGGTATTAATTTATCAAATTCTGAACAACCTTTACTAGATGGACTAGAACTAGCATTTATTATTGGAGTTAACATATATTAGGGTAATGGATTTACTTCAATTCCAAAGGAATCAACAGAAAATTCTATAAATTGCAACACTACAATTTTCGGATATTATGTTCACGATCCTTAACGATTTGGAATAGTTGGTCGGTGAAGACGGAAAGGTAATTACGTAGAAGAAAACCACAGAATCCGAAGTCTAATTATTGTATTACTGTACTTTATTTCTATGATGATAGAGTAGTTGATTTTGCTGAGAAAATGATATCTTCAACAAGAGGTGAGCTTGAATTAACTAATTTGAGCAGATTTAATTTTAAGGAGAGTACTCGCATAAATATTGCTTGTAGGGGTTTTGCGTGGCTTGATACGGTAGAATGAATAGCCTTGTTGAAGCAGTTGAATTTGTACAAATGATAGAAAAGAGACTGAGTGTTAAGGTTTCTACCCTTGAGGAAATAGCCTATCATGACAATTGGATTGACAAGCAAATGCTTTTAATATCAGCTGAAAATATGGAAAATCACCTTGTGGAGAACATCTTAAGTAGGCTGTATAAAGGTAGATTAGAAACAATGGAGGTAATTCAATGAACATTATAGAAAAGAGATTAAAGAAGTCTTGATATTATACCCCAAAATTTTATTGAAATCATCGCAGATTGTGTACAGAAACATATTTTTAATTTAGATTTCAAGAATTAGGCATTGATGTTTAATTTGTACAGGATAATCATTCTATGTCAGTGCAGATATAATCACTAGAGCACACAATGAAACGTTTGTTGTGCATGTAAACATTAATGGATGAAGTAACAACTTGGGCCAATATCAGTTCTTTGAGAAATTAATTACTCTGATGATCAACAACTGTCTTAAAGAAAGAGATTATCCTGTGTAATGAGAAGGGATGCAAGAAAGAGACTGGCTTCACGTTCCAGATTACTACTCAGTAATTGATACTGTTCTTCATAAAATTAGAGAAGGAACAGTATATAACATTGGTGAAAACAACGAAAAAACAAATATAGAGATTGTGAACCTTATTATTGGTACTATTGGTAGATTAGAAGGTCTTATTAAATATGTAAAAGATTGTCCATTCTATGAATGAAAACATTCAATTCATAGTACCAAGTTTACTACTGAACTTGGCTGGGAACTAACATATACTTTTGAACAAGGAATGAAAGATATAATTAAATAGTATCTTGAGAACACTGAGTGGATCGAGAACCTTATTTCTGGTGACTATACAATTTACTGGAAATAAAGTATATTTCAGAATATTGATTTATACAATGATATTAAAAGTATTATAGTGTTATTTGTGTTAAGGAGGCTTTTGATATATGATTAATAAATTTAAAAAATATCAAAATTCAAAATTGGTTCATAATGGAATTTGGCTTTATATTCTTCAAATTTTTAATACGATTGTTCCATTAATATCCATTCCATATATTACTAGAGTTTTAGGTGCGTCACAATTTGGAGTTTTCTCGTTCTCATTAAATATTATTGGATACTTGAAAGTTATTGTTGATTATGGATTTGACTTATCGGGTTCAAGACAAGTTGCTGTAGCTAAAGATGAGAAAGAAATTTCTAGAATTTTTAATAGTATAACCAAGACAAAGCTTTTACTGTTTATGATAGCAATAATTTGCTTATTTGGGATTTCCTTTTCTAATGGGATAAATGAAAAACATTTCTATATTATGCTAATTCTTATTACCATGGTGTTAGGAAGTACAATACAACAGACTTGGCTATTTCAAGGACTCCAAGTCATGAAATATATTACTATTCCAAGCGTAATATCACGGTTGATTTCACTTATATTAATATTTGCTCTGATAAATGAATCTAATCAAGTATATTTATATACATTTCTCTTCTCGATAACATTTTTACTTAATGGCTTATTTAGTCTTTTTGTAGTTAGATTCAGACTTAAAATAAAATGGGGAAAAACCAAAAGAAGTGAAATTATAAAAGAATTACAAGAGGGGTGGCATATATTCACAACTTCTTTTATGACTAAAATATTTACTGGAGTAGGTATTACAGTCTTGGGATTCACAACAAGTGATAAAATAATTGGAGTTTATTCGGCGATACAGAAGATTCCATTAATGCTGTTAATGATATACGCCCCAGTTGGGCAAGTGATATATCCATATATTAGCAAGTGTTACAAAGAGTCTTTTAAGAATGGTCTATATAAAGTACTAAGAATAATGAAAATCTTAATGCCATTTGTGATTTTGACATCAATCATAATAATCGTATTTTCTCACCAAATAATCTATTTGTTATTTGGTAAAGAATATGCCTTGTATTCAAATCTTGTAATTCCGCTTGTCATTTGGGCAACAATTAGTATATTGAACAATTTTCTAGGTATTCAAGTTTTAGTGGCTAGCGGCTATCAAAAAGAGTATAGTCAAGCTTTTAGAATTGGGGTTATTGCAACATTATGTTTCAATTTTATATTTGGATACTATATTGGAGTAAATGGTATTGCCTTAGCAGCGCTATTGTCTGAGTTGGTTCTAACAATTGGAATAACAATTAATATTAGAAAAATAATAAAGTATAAGGTGAATTTTTAATGAAAAAAGTAATGATGGTCTTTGGTACCAGACCTGAAGCAATAAAGATGTGCCCTTTGGTTAAAGAACTAAAGAAAAGAGAAAATCTAAATACGGTTGTATGTGTGACGGGTCAACATAGGGAAATGCTAGATCAGGTTCTAACTGCATTTAATGTAGTACCTGATTATGATCTATCTATAATGAAGGCAAAGCAGACACTATTTGAAGTTACAATCAATATTCTTGAGAAAATGAAAACTGTTCTAGAAGAAGTTAATCCGGATGTAGTTTTAGTTCACGGAGATACATCAACTACATTTGTAACAGCCTTAGCATGTTTTTATTTGCAAATTCCTGTGGGACATGTAGAAGCTGGACTTAGAACTTACAACATTTACTCTCCTTATCCAGAGGAATTTAATAGACAAGCTGTGGGTATTGTGTCTAGTTATAATTTTGCACCAACTGAAATGTCCAAGGAAAATCTTCTTAAAGAAGGTAAGAATCCTAAATCAATTTACGTGACAGGCAACACTGCTATCGATGCTCTAAAGACAACAATTCGCAATGATTACAATCATGAGCATTTAGAATGGGCTGCAGATAGTAGATTAATTATGATAACGGCTCATAGAAGAGAGAATCTTGGAGAACCAATGAGAAATATGTTCAGAGCAATTAGGCGTATTATCGATGAGTCATCTGACGTAAAAGCAATCTATCCAATTCATATGAATCCAGTTGTTAGAGAATCGGCACAGGAGATTCTTGGAGATACGGATAGAATAAGAATAATTGAACCACTTGAAGTATTAGATTTTCATAACTTTTTATCAAGAGCTCACCTTATATTGACTGATAGTGGTGGTATTCAAGAAGAGGCACCAAGTTTAGGCAAACCAGTTCTTGTTATGAGAGATACGACTGAAAGACCAGAAGGAATAGAAGCTGGAACACTTAAGTTAGTAGGAACGGATGAAGAGGTTATATACAATGCTTTTAAACAATTATTAGAAGACCAAAACGAGTACGATAAAATGAGTAAAGCGAGTAATCCTTATGGAGATGGATTTGCATGCAAGCGGATAGCAGATATATTATGCCAAGATTTGAGGTGAGTAATAAATGAAAATACTAATAACAGGTGCAGCCGGTTTTATCGGATTTCACCTTTCAAAGAAATTACTTGATGATTCCTATCAGATAATAGGAATTGACAACTTGAACGACTACTATGATCCAAGCCTAAAACAATCCAGGCTTGAACTCCTAGGTAAATACAATAACTTCAATTTCCATAAAGTTGATATTAATGACAAGAGTGCAGTAGACAATATCTTCGAGACTTACCAACCTACCCATATCATTAATTTAGCGGCTCAAGCAGGAGTGCGTTACTCAATTGAGAATCCTTATGCTTATGTGGATTCTAACATAATAGGATTTATGAATATCCTAGAGGCTTGCAGAAACCATCCGGTAGAACATCTGCTGTATGCATCTTCTAGCTCTGTATATGGCGGGAATAAGGTAGCACCGTTCTCAACTAATCATAATGTGGATCATCCTGTTTCACTTTATGCAGCTACTAAGAAGTCCAATGAATTGATGGCTCATACTTACAGCCATCTCTATGGGATTCCTACAACTGGACTTAGGTTCTTCACTGTCTATGGTCCATACGGAAGACCTGATATGGCTTACTTTTCATTTACAAAAGATATCTTAGCTGGAAAGCCAATCAAGGTCTTTAATCATGGAAAAATGGAGCGGGACTTCACTTATGTGGATGATATTGTTGAGGGTATCGTAAAGCTTATTGATAAAGCTCCGGTTGCCAATAAAGAGTGGGATGAAAGAAAAGACGATTTAAGTACGAGCTTTGCGCCATATAAAATCTACAATATCGGCAATAACAATCCAGTGCAGCTTATGAGATTCATCAATGCTTTAGAATCAGCTCTTAGAAAAGAAGCTGAGAAGGTGTATATGGATATGCAGCCAGGAGATGTTTTGAGAACCTATGCTGATGTAAGTGATTTAGAAAGAGACATTAACTTCAAGCCATCTACGAGTATTGAGGATGGCCTTCAGAAGTTCGTTGAATGGTATGAAGAATATTATAAAGTAGAGAAGTGGGTTAAATGATAATGAAAGCCATAATAAATACGATTGGTGATATTTAGTCCTAAGAATATTAAACTAGGGGGTAAAAATCTTGAAAATAACTATCGCTGGAACAGGTTATGTTGGCCTGTCCAATGCTATACTTTTAGCGCAGCACAATGAGGTCATCGCATTAGATATCATAAAAGAAAAGGTTGATATGATTAACAACAGGAAGTCACCAATTGTTGATGCTGAGATTGAAGAATATCTCGGAACTAAGGAACTTAATCTTATAGCAACAACTGATAACTATGAAGCTTACAAAGAAGCTGACTATGTCATCATTTCTACACCAACAA
>DIVM01000211.1 GCA_002435835.1 Firmicutes bacterium UBA6132 | reverse complement strand
GAATAAGTTTCCGCCAACGATAGGGCAACTAATTCAAGGCTATGAAATAGTTATTGATGAGTTTAATAAAATTGTGTTTGATACAATGGCTGATGACGGGTATTTCGTTGATCGAGTTAGCAAAGAACAAGAAGTGCGAGATTGGAACACGCAAAAACGCACCAAGCAAACGAAAATATGGTTGAGCAAAAACTACCCGAAAGAATACATACCACAATGGTTTCTTGACGATTGGCGTAAATATGCGAGTGAAGTTAAGCAACTGTTAGCAAACAACAATATGCAAATGATAAGCGGGTGATTAGGTGTTTGAAATCTATAAAACGCATAACGGATTGATTGAAAAAGTAGAAGAGTTCAAAGAAATAAAAGACGCAATAAAATATTGTCGAGAGCATAACCCAAGCGCAGTTGATGACAAATTATATTTTGCAAATCAAGAAACTTGGTATTATATTCGGCCAAAAGAAAGGGAAAAATGAAAAAAATGGAAACGCAATTAGATATTTTTGATGTAATGAAAACGGAAAACAGTTTAACACCAAGACAATGGAAACTTTATACATTCTTGAAAGAAACGAGAGAAAAGTATAAAAAGCAAGAAGAAATGCTTTTGGCATACGAAACGTGGCTTTTAGAAAACTGCGAACACAGTAAATATTCATACGGTTATTTTAGCGAAAGAGAACAAAACAAGCATTATAGCGATATGACTAGCGCAAGGCAAATGCGAAAAGATATTCAAGAGTTAAAAAAAGATGACACGATTCAAAAAGTAATTTGCACGAACAAACTTGCTGATACGGTTCAAGAGGCGGAAACACACCTTAAAAAAACGCTAGGTAAGATTTTACGAGAACTAAAACTTTATCACAAGCAAAAAGAAAAACTAGAAAAGCATTTACAAACGCGACTTACTTTTAACCAAGAAAGAGAAATTATAGAATCCGTAAGGGGGTTAGAAAATGAAACAAACCAATATTAGAACGGACGACTTTATCAACATTTTAGACATTGAAAAACCTTACTTAGTTGTGGAAATACAAACCGAAGGCGTTATTGCTGAAACTGATTTTGGTAGGGAGTTTATACCTTGTAGCAAAATTATAGGGGTTGAGTGCGATGGTTAAAAACGATATTCAAGGCGAATTAGAAAGACTTTTGGGTGGTTATGCTTGTTATGTAGAGAGCGTTGATACAAAAACCGATTATGACAACGAATGGATTTTGTATGTAGATGTGCTGATTTACTTTTCTTTAACAGAAAAACAGAAAACATTTTCATCATATTACAGTTTAAGTGGTTATACACCCGATGAAATCGCCAGTGATATTTGTGATGACATTGTAAAAAGTTTTGATTTTCCTGAACGTTTTGAAAAAGAAAGTGAAAAAGAATAATGTTGCCAAGATTAAAAGTGAAAATCTTAAAAAACTGTCAACAGCACAAAGTGATTTTGCATTATGAAGATGAAATCTTTGATAAAACGATATTTACCTTTGAAAATTACACTATTAAACAAGAACACAAAAGCGTTATTATAAACGGCATTGAACTTTTTTTAGACAATATCATACGAATTGATACTTACTTGCCAATAGAAAAAAGCAAAGAGCTAATATCACAAAGCGAAAGCATTGAAGAGGCACTACATTATACGCAAGAAATTATGCCGAATGATATTGAAGTTGAATTAGAACTTTTAAAGGAAAAATTGTTACCAAAAAGCATTGAGCGTAATGTGAATGTGTTAAGGCAACGAATTATCGGTTTTAAGGCACATTATAAAGGCATAGAGAACGTTTTATTCAATTTGCTAGTAAATATATGCGATAACGGTAAAATCGTGTCTATGGCTCAAAATGAGATGGTTACAAAAATTAGTGATGAAGAGATAAAAAAAGCAATAAAAAATTATGAGGAGGAAATATTTTAATGAATGACATAGCGATTAAAGAAATTAGCGTTGAGTTTGAGTTGCCAAGTATCAAATATGATTTAGCACCACTGAAAGAACAAGTTGAATTGATTAAGCAAAAATATAGTGGGTTGGTGATTAGTGAACAAGATTTAGCGGAAGCCAAAAAAATCACAGCACAACTCAATAAAGTTTCAAAGGAAATCGGTAGAAAAAGAATTGATATTACAAACGCAATTAAGCAACCAATTACTGATTTTGAAAACGAGATAAAGGCTATCTCAAAAGATATTGATAACGTGTCAAACGAGATTAAAACACAACTTGATGACTACGAAGAAAAACGCAAAGAAGAAAAGCGTAAACTGATTTTGGAACACGAGTTGTGGGCTGATTATATGGTTTTTGATGAGATTTGGTTAAACAAAACGACAGGAATTGACATTATAGAGCAAAGTATGGAAACGCAAAAAACGATTTTTCAAAACAATTCACTTTTAATCACAACGACTTGTAAAGGAAACGCATTGAATCCTGATAAATATTTGCAAATGCTAGTAGATAAATACCCTGTTCAGCAAATCGTAGATATTATCAATAATGACATACAAGTCAAAAATGAATACAAGGAAGAAAAAAGCGTTGAAATTGCACCCACACCGATTACGGTTGAAGATACTTTATACACAACGCAAATGGCTTTTACATTAAAGATTTATGGAACAAAAACACAACTAAAAGCATTAAGACAATTTATAGACAATAACGGAATGACTTACGAAAAATTATAAAGGCGGTGGTTAAATGCTAAAACACAATTTTAGTCAGTATGAACTTGATACGCATATATTAAAAAATATTTGTGTTTTGGTTGATACACGAGAAAACGCTAACGAGCATATTATTGATTATTTCAACAAAAAAAATATACCTTATAAAATACAAAAACTTGAGTTTGGCGACTATACTTTGCTTTTGAAAGCTAATCTTGATTACGGAATCACGCACGATTTGTTGCTTGATTATGCAGTAGAACGTAAGGGAAGTTTAGAAGAGTTAAGTGGGAATCTTACAAACGATAGAGTGCGGATCGAAGAAGAACTTTGGCGAGGCAATAATAAAATCGCTATGGTAATTGAAAACGAATCAATAGAAAATATCTTTTCGCACTCTTACAACACAAAATACAATGAGAAGTCGTTTTTAGCAACGCTATGCACGTTTTTGCACCGATACGGTATAAACTACACGTTTGTATCAAAAAACAATGCAGGGGCTATGATTTATGTCTTACTGTATTATAAATTAAGAGAGGAATTAAAATGAAAAAGAAATATCATAAGAAACACAATTTTAATCTAGATATACATAGAAAAATCAAATGTATTAGTTGCCATAAATTAAAAGATTATACTGAAATGTATAATTCGCTAGTGCATTTTGAAAGAAACGGTTATTGGTCTTTGTTAGTTTGCGAAAAGTGTCATCAAAAAGAATTAGAGAAAGATGAGGTAAAAACAAATGAACGAAAAAGAACTTAATGAAAAATTAGAATTACATAAAAAATGGCTTGAGAACGAAAAAGATGGACAACATGCTAACTTACAACATGCTGACTTACGAGGTGCTAACTTACAACGTGCTAACTTACAAGGTGCTGATTTACGGGG
>DIVM01000056.1 GCA_002435835.1 Firmicutes bacterium UBA6132 | reverse complement strand
GTTAAAACATTTTATTATAGTTTAGCTGCTTATTTAATTGTTGCTTTTTTTTCATATTTATTGTTGATTCCTATTAAGAATAATAAAAAAACAATATTACATTTTGGTAATGTATTTGTTAATACGGGTTATGTGGGTTTTCCTATATTATATTCAATTTATGGTTCGGAAGGGGTAATTTATGGTTCCATATTTAATATGTTTTTTGTAATATTTTTATGGACATATGGAATTATGTTATACAGTGGCAAATTTGACAAGAAAGATTTTAAAAATGAAATGAAAAAGGTAATGTTTAATCCATCAATAATAGCTGTTTTTATTGGTTTAATCATCATGATTTTTGATTTAAAAATAAATATTGCTATTTTGTCAAGTTTAAGAAGTATTGGAAATATATCAGGTCCTTTGTCCATGCTTATTATTGGTGTTATACTTTCTAATGTAAAAATAAAAAATCATTTAAAAGATTGGACTATTTACTATGGAATTGTGGTAAAACTTATAATAATACCTGTAATTATATATTTTATATCTATATCATTTATAGAAACATCAAAAGCTATAAATTCAGTTATAATCATGACGGCTATGCCAGCAGCTGCCATGACATCTATCTTTGCAGAAAGTTATAATAAAGAAAAAGAATATGCAGCAATAATAGTGTCATCTACTACACTTATTTCTTTAATTACAGTTCCCATATTATTGAAAATTTTAATATAAAGAATTTTTACATACTTTAAAATTAAAATATGGATAATTAATAATAACTTTTAAAATAAAAATTTATTATAGGCATATTAATAAATATAATAAATGTTTAGGAGTAATTATGGGGCGAAAAAAGATATTAATATATAATATTTTTTGTTTGTTTATTTTGTATTTTGCTATATCCACAATTTTTACTTTTTGTTATATTTTTTTAGAATATTTAGGAGTTGGTGCCATAATTGATCAACATGCAAATGCAGCACACCAAAATCAAAATATAGATATTTTTACACGCACATTTTATTTTAGTTTCATTACTCTTTTTGCAGTTGGATATGGTGATATGATACCTTTGGGATTATCCAAAGTAGTTGCTATAATTCAGGCATTTGTAGGATATATTATGCCTTATGCCATATTGCTAAATTATATATTATTTAAACCTAATTTTTTAAATCGAAAATAGTAATTCAATAAAAATAAGTCCATTGATAAATTTCCTCAGTGGACTTATACTTTGCAAATATTTAATATCAAAAACTCAAACCTTTTACAACACCGCAAGCAAGTCTTTTTCCAGCTCCTCCAGATGGCTGTGTTTTATAATCATCAGGGTTTTCATGTATTATAACTGCTTTGCCTACAACTTGAGAAACTCTAAATTTATTTGTAAAAAATGACATTCTTGTGTAGCCATCATTTGAAAATAACACAGGAAAATCTCCTGCATGATTTCCGTGTGGTTGATTTGTTGGATTCCAATGGCTACCTGCTGCTGTAAATGGATCTTCAGGATTACCTACATCACAGGTTCCATTTTCATGAATATGAAAACCAAAAGGTCCAATAGGTGGATTTTCCCCGGTAGCTGGTTTATAGGGTGGTAAACCGTATATTTCAGCAGAAACTTCCGTACCACCAGGTACATCGTCAAATATAATAGTTCCTCTAATATCTGGAGCAAGTGGTCCTCCTAATATATATGCTGCAGCTCTTCTATATTGATTGTTATAGCCATCAAAATTATTGTTATCAATGCATCTAAATTGATCAAAAAACATATTAACCTCCTTTAATTTTTATTTTATAATTTATTTTATGGAAAATTTAAAAAAAGTTACGTAATTGTCCAATTTGTTAATTAAAACTTGCTCTTACATTTATAGAAGGAATGAATCACATTAAGTAAAAATTCTCATAAAATAATGTTAGAGACTTATGAAATATGAAAGGAAAGTAAAAATGTATAATTATAATAGAAGACAATTAGACCCTTATTTTATGACGCCGCAAAGGCAAAGCGATTGTAATCAATATATGAATCAATATCCAAATCCATATCCTTATTTCTTTAGCCCAAATTTCAGACCTGATTATTTTGAGCAAATGAATAATCAATATAATCCATATTATCCGATGGATAATATGCCACCTGATCAAAGATATGATTATTGGGAAAATGAAAATAATGATTATATGGAAAATATGGAAGAAATGAAAGATTACGGACATGAACCTTATGTTACAAATATTAATGAAGTTACTAAACAAAATAATAATTATCGTACATCTTTATGGACAGGTGATCATCTACAACTTACTTTAATGAGCATCCCAGTTGGTGGTGACATTGGTTTAGAAATGCATCCTGATGTTGATCAATTCATAAGAATTGAAGACGGTCAAGGAATTATTATGATGGGTGATAGAAGAGATAATTTAAGCTACCGAGAAAATGTGTATGATGATTTTGCTTTTATAATTCCAGCAGGAAAATGGCATAACTTAGTTAATACAGACAATATTCCTCTTAAACTATATTCTATTTATGCGCCTCCACAACATCCTCATGGAACAACTCATAGAACTAAAGAAGAGGCACACGCTGCTGAATAAATACAAGTTTAGTTAAAAAAAGCCCCTTAATTTTAGGGGCTTTTATATTTACATTAGGTTTATGGCAAAAATAAACCCTGCACTATATTACTTTTGAAACGTTATACATTTCACTTATCAACCTTGAAGCAGCTGGAAATGGATTCATAACTGTCCAAAAGCTAACTCCAGCAAGACCGTATTCATTTACTAGTTCAAGCTTGGCTCTCAGGCTTCTTTCGTCCTCAAACCAAACCTCATGTTGACGTCCTTGCGCATCAGTGTACTTATAAAATGGCGTTTGAGCTGTCTCATCAAACTGTATTTCTGCACCTACACTTGCAGCTCTTTGAACAGCCTCAGGATTTGAAAGGTTTTCAGCCATTGATTCTCCCTGTACATAAGGTAACGTCCAATCATATCCGTAGTTAGGTATACCCATCAATATTTTTTGTGGAGGTATTTGCGTTATGCCGTATTCCAGAACTTCTCTGACATTATTTATTGGAGCAACAGCCATTGGTGGTCCGTAAGTATATCCCCATTCATATGTCATTAAAAGCGCTAAATCAGCTGCTCCTCCTAACCCTTTGTAATCATGGCCTTCATAAAGAAGCCCCGGTTGTTCTGTATAAGTTTTTGGGGCTAACGCAACCAATGTTACAGCGCCTATAGTATCAAGCATTCTGTTTACTTGTTCAACTAAAAGAACATATTTATTTGCATCATTTGCAAAAATAAATTCAAAATCAAAATCTACTCCAAAATAATCTTTTCTAACTACTGTATCAAAAATATTATTAGCAAGTCTGTTTCTTGCAACCTCATTGTTTAAAACTGTACTTGCTAATTGATTGCTGAAATTACCAGATGCATCGAGCGGAGTTATTACCATAAGCGGTGCAACACCATTCCTATACGCTGCCTGTATCAAATTTTCGTCAAATAACGGAATTAAGTTCCCGCTTTCATTGAAACCATAGCTAAATGAGGATACGTAAGTCAGGTCTTTTGTCCACTGTTGAAAAACCGCTTGATTTATAAATGGATATGCATATCCATTTACTATAATAGGTCTTTTTTGTAAAGCACGTACATTATACCATCGCATGAATCTACCTCCTGTATTAGTAAATAATAGCATAATCGAAGATGATATTTACAACTATAAAAAGTCATATTTCAAGATATGCAATATTTTCTAATTTGCTACACTAATGCATTTATGAGGTTTCCTCTTTTATTATATATTACATTTTTTGCGAACTGGGATCCATATTTCACTTCTATATTTCGGATCACTCATATCCTTACTTTCATTCCACAAAATTTCAGGTCCTTCAATGGCTTCATAATTAGATGAAGGGAACCATTCTGAGTATATTCTTCCCCATACATTTTGAAGTGTTTCTGGAAATGGTCCAACCGATTCAAATACTGCCCATGTTCCTGCATCAATTTTCAATTCATCGAATTTAGTGGTTTCAATATTTGATGTTGCTACCCCAATATAATGGTCCAACTCTCCTTTTTCTTCCATTCTACCTTCAGAAAAATTTGTTGAAGCACTAACAATACCTGAAGGTTCTATATCTGAAAGAGCTTTTAAATCCTTAATTATTTCAGGCGTTAATAATTCATACATTTTGGCAATCTCTGGATTTACACCGTTAAAAATTATGGGAACTCTCTTTTTAATTCCCACCAATTTAAATGATTTCTTTTCTACAATACGATAATTCATTTCGCATCCTCCTTTAATTGATAATTGAAAGGTCATTCTAGGATAGGCTTTTATTTGTTGTTTCTCATCTCTTGCATCTGAAGGCAAAATACCATGCAAAGAATGAAAAGCTCGTGAAAATGAATCAGCCGATTCATATCTATATTTAATAGCAATATCGATGATTCGCAAATCGCTATTTTTCAAATCAAGTGCTGCCAGAGTAAGCCTTCTTCTTCGGATGTATTCCGATAAACCAATACCTGCTAAAAAAGAAAACATTCGTTTAAAATGATACTCTGAACAGTATGCNNATAATCGATATCATCTTCCAAATGCTCTTCAATATATGATAATGCCTTATTCATACTAAGTATAGAATCCATAAAACAACCTCCTTTCATTAATAATATTATCAAAGAATACAAATCTTCATCCGACAATTTGAGCACAAGTTAGTAGGATTACAGTCGAAATGTTATTTGCCACTTTATAATTTTATCTCAATAATCTCAAGTATAGTAGCGAGAATGTAAAATGTTTATTTATTTTTGAGAATCTAGTATAAACAAAGATGCATCATGGTTCATGAATATTTTACTTTTAGTATAAAAAGTTTTAGATTGAATGTCCTTGTATCCTAATTTAATCATAATGTCAGTAAGATTTTCTTGATCAAATCCGTTATGAACCATATCTGAAACAATTTCTTCATTTTTATTAAAATCTACGATTATTAAATGTCCTCCTACATTTAAAACATCATATAATCTTGATAAAATTAATTCAATATCATTGATATGGAGTAGAACCTGTGCCATAAAAATATAATCAGCATGTAAATCTAATCGACTGTCTTTTTCGAAATCAAAGCATAAAGTATCTGCATTCTTAATATTAAAATCAGAAATTTTTTGCTTTATTTGATTAATCATATTTTGTGATGTATCAAGAAAAAGCATAGAATTAAAATCGTTTAATAAGTTCATTCCAACAAGACCAGTTCCACATCCAAAATCAATAGCATTCTTGTTTTTAGTGTCAACTAAATATTCACGAATGGCATCCGATGATACCTTTGCAATTTGGATTCTTTCAGAAGTATCATATATATTAGCTATCATTTCAAACTTATCAGTATTTCCCATTATTTACACTCCAATTGCTAACATCCATCCTGTAATATTAGCATCGATATTAAATTTATTTATTACCTGTTCCATCATTTATATTAATCTGCATCCTCAAGTTCTTTAATAATTATTTTTTTCATTTTCATCATAGCTTGTATTTGAGTTTCTGTTTTAATTAATTCTCCCATGTTATAAGGCACTATCTGCCATGAAAGACCAAACTTATCCTTAACCCAACCACATTGCTCTGCCTCTATGACATGAGACAATTTATCCCAGAAGTAATCAATTTCTTTTTGGTCGTCACATTCTATTGTCATTGATATGGCTTCATTGAAATGGAAGTATGGACCACCATCCAATGCAATATATTTTTGTCCGTTTAGCGTAAATTCAGCAGTAATTATTTTACCGGACATACCTTTAAAATGCTCATCAAGATTCTCATCTGGATACCTCATAATATTCTGTATTTCAGAATTAGGAAATACATTTACGTAATAATTAATTGCTTCTTCACAATTATTATCGCCAAACCAAAGTGATGGTACTATTTGCTTCATTTTTCCTCCTGTTTTTTACTATTTATTAATTTTATAATTAAATGCTTACATCTATATGCATCAACCTATAGCCATAAGTCTGTAATTTATTATACCAAAATATCTACAATTCAAACAAATTTAGGGACAGTTCTTTTAGTTGATAAATCCTGTTCATCATCCCAGTCGGATTATTTGCAATCCAGATAATGAAAAAATACCTGCTATTAAATCTTTCATTGATTTTGCTATTCAAAATAGTCCGCTTGTGAATAGCAAGGAATTAAATTACGCGTTATTTATATGATAATTAATTAATTTATATTAAAAATTTAAGTTGTTTTATTTTTTCCAATTCATAATAAATTCAATTTCGCCTGTATTTTCATCTGTTTTTTCTCCAACAATGGAGAACCCTTCTCTTAAATAAAAGTTTACTGCACGACTATTTTTTTTATAAACATACAAAGACAATTTATCATATTTTTCTTTTGTATGATTTAGCAATTTCTTTCCAATACCATTTGACTGGCATCCATTTAATACAAAAATCCCAGCGATGTAATCATTAATAAGTCCTATAAATCCATTAATAATTACATTTTCCTGATACACAAAAATATCAGCATTAAAAATCATTTCTTTTACTGTATCAAAATTATCTTTATAGTAATTTGCATCAATATAATTATGTGTCAAAATATTTGTATCAAACCATATTTTCATTACTTCTTCTACGTCATCTTTTGTAAAATTTCTAATCATAACTCCTCCTGACTAAAAAACGCCTGACCTATTAGACAAGCGCTTGTATTAATTATTTCTTTTCTATCAACAGCACTGTATCAACATGCGATGTATAACTCTTGAATTAAACCATAATAACTTTATATTTGATATTATTAGGGCTCATAGGTTAAACGAAGTAATACCAGATTTTAAATTTAAGACCATGCTTAGCAGGTAAAATTTTATTTTTTATCAGAAAAACTCTTATAAAATTAATTTAATTATAGCATAAATCATAGGAAAAGGAAAACATATTCTCTTTCCAATTTCAATGGATTATGATAAAATTAATTCATTATAAATCGAATTATACACTGGCAATTTACGGAGGAAATAAATGAATTTAAAACAGCGTCAATTGTAATAATTTTTGTTATAATTTCAATCTTGATCGCATTAAACTTAAATTCAAGTTCAGCATCACCCGATGTTATTTTTCAAGCATCATATATTGAAGACGTAACACAATTTGTAAAAAAGTATAAACAAGAAAATATAGTGCCAAAAGCAATATTAAATTATTGCGGGGGATTTCAAGATCCATTATTTATAGATAATTTAGGTGATGATGGTAACTATTTTTCAGGTTCAAGCGCAAGTATGCCTTCAATATTTACAAGCGCATCCGAATATAAAATTAATTATTTATATAAACAGAAATCAGGCGAGGACATAGACGGACCTGCACTAGAAGAATTTGCATCGGCAGTAATTATGGCTGATGCAATCAATACAGCTGTTTCAGTCAAAAGCGAGGATATTATGCAGGTTTTAAAGAATAAGGAATTTAAAACCCCTTATTTTACATCCGGAAGCATTAAATTTAATGAAAATGGTCAAAACATAAAGCCTATTTCATTTATGGTGCAAATACAAAACGGAAAATATGAAGTAGTATGGCCTTTGGACATTCAAGGAAAACAACCTCAAATTTTAGGGACGTTACCCAAAGATTAATTATAAGTATATCTAATATGTATTTCAGGAGATTCTCGTAAGCTGCTATCTAATACATTAAAAATTTGATGTTCTAAACTATCTTCTTTTTGCACTACTTCTTTTATTTTATTATGCGCAAAATTTAATCCATTGTTAGCCAAATATTCTATCATAAATTGAATTATATAGGAGGTTGTAATAAAAAATATACCTTCCATAGTTATCTCATCCATTAAATCCGCTATACTCTGATCAAAACAGAAAAAGCTTATAAAAATGTATTTATACTACAATCATTTATAAGCTTTCCACATTTTATATTTTACTTTTAATTTTGTGTTTTTTAATATATCTTAAAACAACATATGACAATATGGCGGCAAAAATACCTGTTATAGCTAAGAATCCAAAAATAATATTGTATCCTCCGCTTTGATACTTATCCATCCAGTTTCCAAATATCATGGAATATACTGAGTCTGGCATATATCCAACTATGGAAATAATACCAATTGCTGTACCAGTCATAACCTTCGGAATTCCTACTTCTGCAACGATAGAAGAAATAACTCCATATGTCATCATTGCCACCGCCCCAGGAATTAATGTATAAATACTAACCAATGTTGGATTAATATCTGCTGGTAAAATCAGTACCAACCCAAATAAACCGGATAGAATAACAAATGCTATGCAAAGCCATTTACTCGTAGATTTGAAGCATTTATCTGCAATTAATCCTCCAACTGGAGCTAATAATAAAAGAAGATAAGTTCTTACTGCTGAAAGAAATCCAGAATCTACAATAGAAATTCCAAATACTTCTGTTAAATATGGATTAAAATAAGATGTACTCATATAATAGCCATATCCACAAAACATGATTATAGATATAACCCATACTATTGGAGTTTTTAATAATTTGGCTAAATCACTAACACGAAACTTGGGTTCATTGTCATCAACTGATCTATTACAATCTTCCTCCTTTAGTAAAATCATTAGTATAACTGCCACTATAATAGTTACCAATCCACCAAAAATACATGCACGAAAATATCCTGTTTTCATATCTCCACCTGTCTGATAAACTAATACTGCCAGTGTATTTACAACTGCTGCTGAAATTCCATTACAAGCATAATAAAGACCATATAAGAACCCCTGTTCTTCTTCCGTTCCAATAATTCTTACCGTTTTTAACAATGCAGACCATACAACAAAGCCCGTACTAATTGCAAGACATATCCAAATAAGTATGGATATCGTAAAATTCTCCATATTAAATGCATATAGAAACACCAATGCAGACGTTCCCAGCGATGAGTATACAAGTGCTTTTCTAGGAGAAATCTTATCCGCCAAAATTCCTCCGGGAATATATAAAATCATATTGGCAATTGTATATGTAGTCATTAAAAATCCTGACTGAGTATTATTAATATTCATGCAGGCTATATGTGCATCATAAAAAACATATTTTATATATGGTAAGAAATAAATAGATCCCCCTGCTAAACCAAGTGCTATAATAATTAAATATTTTTTGAATTTACTATTCATAATAGTCTCCTTTCTTACTTCTTATATTTGATTGCTCTTTCTTTGCATTGATATTCTGCAAAACTTTATCTAACAAAGCATATACTTTATTTACAGATTCTATATATAGTGATTCAAATACTGTATGTGCATTTAAAATAGTAGGACCTATTGATATGGCATCTTTCACTGAGGGACAATTCCTCATGATAATACCACATTCTAATCCAGCATGAACATTCTCACATTCAGCTTTTTCGCCATATAGTTCATCATAGGTATCTAAAAATATTTTTGTAAGCTCTGAATCTTTTTTATACATCCAAGCAGGATATTCATCTTTGTGCTCTGACTCTCCGCCAAAGTGCTCCATTAACCTCTCAATTTTTTTTACTTCATCCCTATACCATGATTCATAAGAAGAACGCAAAGTGAGTTCTATCGTGATAAACTTTTCAATTTCTCTAACAATAGCTAAATTTACTGAAGAACATACAAAATCTTCATTTCTACTATAGACACCATGCGGAAGATTCTCTAAAAGTAATAGTAATCTTTCTCTGAACTGATCCTCATATACAACGCAACTGTATTCTGTCTGTTTTATTGATATGGATAGTTCTTTTTCCTCATTACACCATTCGTTTTGACAAATTTTTATAAAATCTATTACTTCTTTTTCTAATATTTCTATATCATCTGTATTTACGACTGCAGTAGCCCATCCTGGAATAGCATTAGATCGGCTTCCTCCTTCAAGTGATTTCAGTTCAAATGAATTTTTAGATAATGTTCTAAGAAATCGTACCAATAGTTTAATTGCATTTTCATGTTTTCTGTTAATCTCTAAACCAGAATGTCCTCCAATACAATCTGTTACCATTATTTTGACTGTTATGTCCTTTATAGAAGTCTTACTCTTTACTGGCAGCTTGCAGAATGAAGAAATACCACCAGCTGATCCTATTGTAAAAACTCCTTCTTTCTCACTATCTAGATTAATCATATATTCACCAGTTACATCTTCTTTCCTAATAGCAATGGCTCCACTCATGGTTTCCTCTTCATTTGCAGTAAATATAGCCTCTAAAGAAGGATATTCTTTTGTATTATTTTCTAGAAGGGTTAGCATCAAAGCAACTCCAATCCCATCATCTGCTCCAAGAGTTGTTCCATATGTGCATATTTTCCCATCTTTTACATGAATATGGTACGGTATTTTTTCTTGGGTTTCCTCTGAATTTTCTGATTCCCATACCATATCTGTATGCGCCTGTAAAACGACAACAGGGCTATCTATTCTATTTGCTATTTTTTTTATGATTACATTATTCTCTTTATCGCGAATAACTTCAAGCCCCATTCTTTTCCCTTGTTCCACTAGGTAATCAGCTATTTTCTTTTCTTCAAAAGACAATCTTGATATTTTAGATATTTCATTAAAATAATAAAATACTCTTTCTGCACTCATATAGCCTCCATATATCTTACTATTTTTATACAGTTATTTAAAAACTTCTTGACCAGTAATATAAAACACAATAGCTACAGCAATACAAATAATAGGAACCGGAATGATATCACCAAAATCGGCAAACCATCCAAAACCAATAGGTCCTGTAGTCATCGTAAGACCAACAAAAGAAGACACTATCCATGCTATTATTGCATCCCACTTGATACCGCAATGAACTGTAGACCAATCTTCATCATAACTCTTTCTGTTACAAATATAAAAATCCGCAATTAAAATACCTGCAATAGGTGTTATAAATACACCGAGTATTAATAAAAAGTTTACAAAATATTTATATACTCCTAATGCTGCAATTGCTGTACTTATAGCTCCTAAAATTAATGTCAATTTCATACGTGGTATCTTTGAAACGCCATCTAGAGTATTCATTAATCCCAACACACTTCCATAGAGATTATTATCATTTGTAGTCCACTGACCTATAACAAGAACAAGTGCACCAAATATTCCAAGCCCTATTGTAAGTACCATAACTTCAACTACATTCCAATTTTTAAATGCGTATGTAAAAAAAGCACCACACATCATAACTGGAATATATCCCCAAAAATATCCTAAACTGATACCAATCGCACAATCTTTACGCGTTTTACAAAAGCGACTGAAATCACCCATCATTGCAATACCTACTGCAAAAGAGCTTACAACTACTGTTATTCCTGCGACAATACTGATTGGCGAACCAATCGGCCCCGAGCTTACTATATCACCCATAGGCACTATAGTACCTGTTTTTATAACCGCAGTAATACAAAGAACAAATAGTAGCGGTACTCCAATTACACTTAACATTTTGATTGCTTTAAACCCGAAAATCGCAGTCATTGACATTGCCAAGCCACCAATAACAGTAAAAATGACAGGCGCAATTGTACTGCCACTTAATTGTTTCACTACTAATGATATTGTGTTACCAAACAAGTCAGCTTGAAATGCATACCAGCCAAAATTACAGATACAAAATATGATACCTATAATTTTGGCCCCTATAGTTCCAAAAGATCTACGACAATTAAAAGATGTTGGAAGATGAGTATGCGTACTTACAAAAGCACATATTGTAGCCAGTAAAAAAACAATAAAAGACCCTACAAAACTTGCAATAAACGCATCTTTGAAAGATAGTCCATTTGCCAATACACCACCCACTGCAAGACCACTTAAACAAAAGCCTTCCCCCAGCCAAACCATGCCTTGCTCAAACCACGTTTTTCTGGCATTTTCCGGAACTGGTGTTTTTTCATAATCATTATATTTTTCTTCTAAAGATCCCTTTACTTTTAAAGTTTTTTCCATGATTTTATCCCCCTGCTAGTCTTCTAAGAAGATGCAATCATCATCAAATCCAAAAAATCTTGGATTCAAAATTTCTAAAGCTTTTTCAGTTTTCCACAAATCATGACAGCGGAATCCTAGTACACAAAGTTCCATTCCTTCTTTACAATTTGGATTCGTAATCGGTTTTCCAGTCACACTATCTACTACACAAATTAAATCTGGACAAGTTAAACGCAACTTACCATCCACCCACATCATCATGTTTTCATTCTTATACCAAACTCTTGCATTTTGGTTTTCATTTTCTTCTATTCCTTCTAAATATATATTACCAAATGTAAAACCATCTTTATTTTCCCAATTAGTTTCTGCCGTAGCACGTCCTGTAAATAACAATTTACCATTTGCTGCTTCTAAAATTGAATGAATTGGATTGTTTCCTGCCTCTTCTGCCTGTCTTCTTGCCTGCCCTATTTTCTGTGCATGTGAAAGGGCTCCTGGAATAACTGATTTTTTTAGATTTTTTCCTTGAATTGGATGATCAGTCATACCTACTGCTCCACTTGTTGCAACTGCCATGGACCTTGCAAGTGCTTCAGCTCTTGCATCTTCTTTTACAATTGGAATAATTACTACATCTCCATAGATTGTTCCAATCGCTAACGGAGTAATAGGTTGTCCTGTCACATAATAAGTTGAAAACTGAAGTTCTGGAACAGCTCTTCCTGCAGCATCTGCATCTACAATATATTTACCAGTCTTTGCAGCAATTGCCATAACTTCACCTGTATTTCCTGCACCATATTCAATTGATACAACTCCATGAAAATTTGTTTGCATGTATTTCTCTAATGCTTCTACAGATAATGCTATATCTGTTCCATCAAAAAGGTCTTCCTCTACTTCCTGTTCTTCTGGTATCATGCATCCACAATAATATGGGCTTGCATAATATGATTCATCTTCAATCTCATCAAAATCAAGCATATTAAATTCTTTTCCGGCATTCCATTCATTTTCAACAACCGACACTCCTTCTGCAAGTGAACCACCCCCGCCAGTTCCTAAAATTGCGCAGCCCATCATAATGTCTTTTAATTCTTGTAAATCGAGTTTTCTCATTCTTATCTCCTTTTCTCAGCTTATTTTGATATTCATATTTTTATTATAAACGTATTTTCCTCGCATTTCATTATAGGATTATACAGCAAAAAGGATTTTTTAATGTATAATCTACAATTTCATTTCTTGACATTATTCGTTTATTGCCTCATAATAAATATAAATTTACTTAAATTTGAATCTTAAAAGGAGTTAGTATGAGTATTACGGTAAAAGATATCCTCCAACTTGATGTTTTAAAAAAAGCAGAACTAGTAGCTGGCAAGAATGGACTCAATAGAGAAATCTTACGAGTTAATTTTACAGATTGTCCTTTAGATCCAGACGACCCTGGGTACACTTTAGTTTCAAAAGGAGATTTATATATACATAGTTTTTATACAGCCCAAAATAATGAAGACCTTGTTTTCAATCTAATTCAATTTTATATACAAACAGGAAGCTCCTGCTGTATTTGTTTAAAATACTATCTTAATCAAATACCAGAAAGAGTGCTAACCTTATCAAATAAAAATAATTATCCTATTATTATGATTAATGCTGATGTGCCGTATGGACAACTTATCAAGGACATTTCTGAACTAATTCTAACAGAGCAGCTGGATATAAACTCTGAAAATAAAATAAACCAGCTTCTGTATGACAAATTAAGTAGTCAAGAACGTAATAATATCATACAATATCTGGCTCCAGATTTGCCATTAAAATATCTGTGTATTTATATTTCATATCCGGAGCTTCCGTCTTTACGCTTTAAATTTTTGAAAAGTGATTTATCTTCACAATTTCAGCTGCATTTTCTTAGATATCGTAAGGGGGGATTCTTAATTCTCAATCTGATTACACATTTAGATTTCTCACGTACAATTAATTCTCTAACACACCTTTTATCCTACTATGGAAAAACATTTTATATTGGTGTTAGCAGCAAATGTGAAGAATCTAGTGGTTTCATACGCAGTTTCAACGAAGCCTATTCCGCATATGAAATTGCTCAGTTAACAGGAAATAAATTAACCTATTATAATGATTTATCAATATACAATCTGCTACTTCCTTTACGCAATCATGAAATTTTAAATGAATTTTGCAAAAAAATACTTGAACCTTTGAAGGAATACGAATATCGATATTCTACGAATCTCCTAGAAACTGCTCGAATTTATCTGGAGAATAACGGAGACTACAAAAAAACAGCGTATTTTCTTGGCACTCATGAAAATACGATACGTTTTCGAATTGGGAAAGCCAGGAGTCTCCTTGGATTGGAAGATAATCATTATGCCTTTATAGAATATGTTTCTATCGCATTAAAGGCAGAACTATTATTATAATATCAAAAATATTTATCATGTAGTTTTATTTCATTTTTTTAAAAATAGAGTAGGAGCTAAATAATTAATTTATTTAGCGTCCTCTCACACCATCGTACTTACCGTTCAGTATATGGCGGTTTAATAGAATTAACTTACTGCTGTGTATGTTTTAAGCAAAGACACTACACCAGCATTTTCAAGTTTGGTGTTCTTCATTCATGTATTCTTGACACCTTTTTAAAGCATCATGATCACTTCTGTTTGGTCCAAATCCAAAGCTGTTTTTTGAAAATGTCTTCCCGTTATCTTTTGATATTTCTACCCATCTAACAGGTAATGGGTCTTATGTCTTAGTTCTGCACCATTTTCTTTAAGATACGGCAGAAGTTCATCAGTTGTCAATCCGTCAATTCCATGGCTTCCTTTGTTTTTCTTCACTCGTTCAAATACTTCAT
The DNA here is from genome assembly GCA_002435835.1 of Firmicutes bacterium UBA6132. The sequence continues at coordinate 240 of DIVM01000056.1, read as the reverse complement.
TCATGTTGTCTTTGTAAAGAATTTTCTCTAACAAATTGCCTGCATTGGCGTAAAAAGATTCATCAAAAAAGTTTTTAATGATAGGACTACAATGGAATCATATATTCATTCATTATAAAAGTAGCTGAATTTTTAGATAATCATGATATGGTTGAAAAAGTACTATACCCCAGACTTAAATCTCATCCAGGTCATGAGATTGCAAAAAAACAAATGAAAGATTTTGGAGGAATGATGAGC
>DIVM01000343.1 GCA_002435835.1 Firmicutes bacterium UBA6132 | reverse complement strand
CATGGGATGGATCAAGTGAACCAGATGTACATGCAGAACCGCTTGAAGCTGCAATTCCATCCATGTCTAACAACAATAATATTGCTTCTCCTTCAACATATTTATATGAAAAGTTTACATTGTTAGGAAGTCTGTTTGTAGGGTGACCATTTAACACTACATCAGGTATATTTGCTTTAATACCTTCAATTAATTTTGTTCTTAATTTAATTAAATAATTGTTGTGTTCATCGAAATTCTTTGCTGCTAATTCAACAGCTTTACCAAAACCCGCTATATTTTGTACGCCTTCAGTACCAGCTCTTTTTCCTCTTTCTTGTCCGCCACCGTGAATGAAGTTGTCTATTTTAACACCTTTTTTGATATACATTGCTCCGATACCTTTAGGTCCACCAACCTTATGTGCTGACAAAGATAACAAATCAATATGTTGTTTTTTAACATCTATTCTAACTCCACCTAACGCCTGAACTGCATCAGTGTGGAATATAATTCCGTGTTCTTTAGCTATTTCCCCAATTTGTTCTATTGGCTGAATTGTTCCTATTTCATTATTTGCAAACATCACTGATATTAAAATTGTTTCAGGACGAATGCTTTGTTTTAACTCTTCTAAATTAATCATTCCATACTGATCAACATTTAAATATGTTGTTTCGAACCCAAATTTCTCAAGATACTCACAAGTGTGTAAAACAGCATGATGTTCTATTTTAGTTGTAATAATATGATTTCCTTTATTTTTATTAGCAAAAGCAACCCCTTTTATAGCCCAGTTATCTGATTCAGATCCGCCAGCTGTAAAATAAATTTCTTTTTCATCAGCATTAATAAAATCAGCAACTTCTTTTCTTGCTTTTTCGATTGCTTCTTTTGATTTTCTTCCAAGTTCATATAGCTGACTTGAAGGATTTCCATACATTACATCAAAATATTCTCTCATTTCTTCAATAACTTCTTTTTTAACTTTAGTTGTTGCAGCATTATCAAGATATAGTTTTTTATTCATTTTGCTTGTTAGCCTCCAATAAAATTTCTTTATGTTCTTCATACATATCAGCTAATGTTATTTTATCTATAACATCAGTTATACTTTTTTCTATTTTTTCAAATATGCTTCTTGTAGCACATACTGATTCCCTTGAACAAACTTCTTTATTTACACATTCAGAAGTAGTTATTTCTCCTTCTAATGTTCTAAGTATCATACCAACTGTTAAGTCTTTTGGTTCTTTAGCAAGCATATAACCGCCTTGTGAACCTCTTATAGTTTCAATATATCCTGCTTTTCTTAATTTTGCAAAAAGTTGTTCTAAGTAATTTTCTGATATTTCATATTTTTCTGATATTTTTTTAAGAGACACGGGTCCTAACCCGTAATTTAGTGAAAGTTCAAATACTGCTTTTAATCCATATCTGCCCTTTGTTGATAAAATCATTTTAGTCTCCTTTCAAATCCATTCCCAACTGTTTTGGTGGGGTATGATTAATTATATTATACCCCACTATTTTTGTCAACATTAAAGACGAATTTTTTTCAAGAAAATTGAGGGACCTAAGAACGGGCCTTTTTTCAAAAAGTCTGTTCTTAAATCCCCCAAAATTATTATTACTTTTAATTGATATCTAAAGGTAAAATTTTATACATGTTTGCACCATTAACTTTTACAGAACTGTAAACATTATTTATAGGATATTTACTTTTGCACTCTCTTAAAATTGCCTTTAAAGATTCTCTATCATTAGTTTTAATACAAATATCACATTCACTTTTAATGCTAAAAGGTACTGATGTTAATTTTATATTTTTTATTCGCATATTTTCTAACTTGCTATAAGCTGCAATTGCATAATTACGATTGGTAAATGTTATAATATATAGCTCCATAATTTCCTCCTATATGCAGATAAATTATCCTTATCTTATCTTATTTTATTAATAATAATTTAATAAGTTACACATAGGTTAAATTATATTATTCTAAATTTAAAAAAGATTTAATTCCCCAAATATTTAATAGTTTTATTATTATTAAATTTAAAATCAAAACTATAATATTAGTAATAAAAATAGTTAACATTTTATTTAAATCAGGTAATTTTGTAAGTAAAAAAATAGGTAAACCAACACTTAAAAATCCTATGGCCATTGCTATTAAAACTGAAATACTTTGTTTAATAACAGCTTGTTCTGTAACCCATTTCATTTTAGGAAACTTTAAATTTACAATAATTCCTGTTATGGAAATAAACACTGCATAATTTAATGGTGTTAAATATAAAAATATTATATTTACTAAATTTAATTTCAACATTAAAGAAATTAGAGTACAATTAAATATTACTGCAGGAAATAGTAAAGTTAAATTAACAAAAGCTTTACTTATAAATATTGTATTAATATTTACTGGTAATGTCTTTAATATCCATAAATTATTTCCTTCAATAGAAATGGAACACGAAGAAGTGCAACTCATTATAACTACGAAGGATACTATTAAAGGTGCTAAATTATTTATAAAATCTGCAAAAAGTGGAATTTCAAGCATAGCCCCCATTTTATCAAAGCCCATGAAAAAGGTTCCTATAGTTCCAAAAGTTAAAAAAACAACTCCAAATGCGGTATTTAATACATATAAAGGTGATGAAAAATATCTTTTCAAATCTTTTTTATAAAGAGCAAAAAATTGAGTTGAAACTTTTAATTCTCCAACATCATAATTTGATTTAACTTTCCTGCCTTGTATTTTAGAATTCATTTTTCTAAAGTTATTTGAAATTAAAATTACAAATACAATAAAAATTAATGTTGAAATTAACATAAACATTAAAAGTGAAATTATATTGTCATTGAAAATAAAATCGGCATACAAAGAAGTCATGGGATATTTATAAATCATATTTTCTATAGCATTTTTAACATTTATTAAATTTTCAATATTTTGCATACTGCTTGATTTAAATGAAACAATCATTATTGCTAAAATAAAAAATAAAGACAAAAATATATTTACTATATTCGTATGTTTAAAATTAGACGCTATTATATTTATTACAAAACTTAAAAAAGTTGCAACTATTAAAGGAATCATAGGAATAAACACACAGAAAACTATATTTAAAACAAAAAACAAAGTAGATGTATTTATTTTCATTGCATAAATAATGCATGCAGGTATAAGTATTATAAAAGTAGTAAACGTATTTATAATATTAAGCATTAAAATCTTGCTTCCTATTATGGAACTTGTTTTAACAGGTAATGACATTAAAAAATCATAGTCCTTAAATCCAAATAATATACCATTGGATTTATATATAGTTGTAAGAAATACAGCTGCAGTTGAAGCAGTCATCATAATTACAGGTAAAAGACTTAGTGCATTTAATAACGTTAGTGTTTCAGACAATCCATAGCTATACATAAATGAAGTTGCAGTAACTGAAACAAATAAAAGTAAAAATAATAAAACAAAAAGTAGTTGTTTAAATTTTTCTTTTTTATTCTTTTTATAAAAAGCTTTATTAAATCTAAACATATCCAATATTTGAATTTTTAATAGTAATATAATATTATTCATTATCTGGTAGCTCCAAAAAAACATCTTCAAGACTTTTATTGCCTATTACTTCACTTATATTACCAAAAGCTGATAATTTTCCGTTTTTAATTATTGCAATTTTATTGCAAAGTTTTTCAGCCACATCTAAAACGTGAGTAGAAAAAAATATGGAATTTCCTTGTTCACAAAGTTCATGCATTATATTTTTCAGTGTATGGGATGCCTTAGGATCTAACCCAACAAATGGTTCATCCATTATAATAAGTTTTGGTTCATGAATTAATGCTGAAATTATAACAAGCTTTTGTTTCATTCCATGAGAATATGATGTTATTAAATCACCTAAATTATCCGTTAGCTCAAATAAATCAGCGTACTTTTTTATTAAGTTTTCTCTTTTTTCTTTATTAATTTTAAAAATATCTCCTACAAAATTTAAATATTGAATACCTGTTAAATATTCATATATATCAGGATTATCAGGTATATAAGCTGTCATAGATTTACATAAAACAGGATTTTCTTTTATTGAAATATTATTTATTTTTATTTCACCTTCTTCAAAATCAAGTGCACCAACTATTGCTCTAATAGTAGTTGTTTTTCCTGCACCGTTATGCCCTATAAATCCAAATATATCTCCATTTTCAACAATTAAATTTAAATTATCAACTGCTTTTTTTCCACCTTTGTATGTTTTAGAAAAGTTTGTTATTTTTAACATAACTTCCTCCTAAATTTTATGTTCTGATTGATTTGATTTATTTAATAATTTTGTATTATGTACAAAATAACCTAAAATTACACAAATTATACTTGATCCTATTCCAAGAAAAATAGGGTCAAATTTTAAATTTAAAAATATTTCACCTAATGCATGTAATCCAATTCCAAGTAAACTTGATAAAACAGCAAATTTTGAATCAATTTTATCCTTAAAAAATAAAGCACAGCACATAGGAACTAATAATACAGTTCCTCTAAGTCCAGTTGCTAAAAAACTCCAGCTTAATATTGATGAATTCATATTTATATTTGCTATAAAAGCAGATATAATAAATGTCATAACTATTATAAATCTATTTACAAATAATTCATTCTTACTGTCAGAATTCTTATTTATAAATTTTTTATAAATGTCATTTGTTAGTATTGTACCTAAGCCTAGTGCTAATCCAGAACCAGTTCCTACAAGTGCTATTAATAATATTGCTAATATGGCTCCGCCTAATAGTGGTGGCATTTTTTCTAATATAAAAATAGGAAAAGCATGCCCTGGATTTATAAAAGGATAATTAATTTTCATATACATACCAATCATTACTCCCCCAAGTCCTACAGGTGGCAGCATGGCAGCCGATATAAATGTTGCTTTTTTTGAAATATATGTACTTTTTCCAGACAAAATTATATTTACATATGATTGACCGCATATAACTCCTATAATAACAGCTATAGCAGATCCAATATCGATTCCTATTCCTCTTGAAAACATATCAAAATATTGTTCATGTGGCAAAGAATTATATAAATTAAATAAACCACCATTTTGTGACATTATAAAAATGCTTCCTAAAATAACCGCAATATATATTAAAACTAATTTAATTATTCCCAAAAGACCAGTACCCAAAACTCCTCCAAAAACCACATAACAAATCATAATAAAAATTGTAATTATGGAACTTACAGTGGAATTTATATTAAAAATCGATGTTAAAAGAGCGTTTGCCGCTAAGTTCTGTGCAACAATATTTAAAATAAAACCAAAAGAATTAAATACTGATGTGACAACACCTGAAACAGTACCATATTCCTCAGAAATTATTTGCTGAATTGTTGTGTTCTTGCTTTTTCTGATAGGTTCTACAAATACTAATCCAAAAATCAAACACCCTATTCCAGTTCCTAATGTAAACCACCATGCAGTAAAACCATAAGAATAAGCAAGCTCTGCAGTACCTATTGTAGAAGCTCCCCCAATTAAAGTAGAAATTAAAGCACCAGTAACAATCATTGTACCTGCACTTTTTCCTCCCGTAGAAAAATCCGATGCATTCTTTACTTTTTTACCAGAGTTAATTCCCATTAAAACTATTATTGATAATGTAACAACAATTCCTATTATATGTAATGAATTTAACTGTACCATAATATCACCTTATAAAAATAATTTGCTTAAAAAATTAGGTAGGACTTTCGCTTCGAATTCACAAATATATTTGTAATTCGTTACAGTTCCTACCAATTTTTATTTCTTAATATTTAGCCCATATGAGCGCAGTCTCATGCAACTAATTTATATACTGATGTTCTTCATCACTTTCAAAAATGCTTAATTCATATTTTAAATCTTCTAAATTAGATTCATATTCTTCCATTGTTATTTGATTAGTAAACAGTAAATTCTCTAATTTTATTTTTCCATTTTCAAACATAAATATTTCTTTACATGGCCAAATAATATTTTTCTTAAAAGCAGTGCTTGATTTTAAAATTTCTATTTCTAATTCACCATGTCTAAGATCTAAAATTGTACCCATTAAATTAAACTTCTTTATTTTTATTTTATTATTTTCAAATAACTTTCTAATTTTCTTTATAAAAACATAATGACTTTTTTTAATTTCATATGATATATCATCATTTAAACTATCATCTATTAAGTCATCATTGTAAAATTCAACTGTAATATCATATTCTTTATCTTTTTCAAACTCATCTAACTTTAATTTATTAAACAATTTAAGTTCAATATTATCATCAGTTATATGTGAGTTAATAAGTTTATAATCCATTATATCCCCCCAAAGCTACAGTTTCAAGTATTCTAAAAATTTCTTAATACGCGCTTCGTATCCAGACTCTTTTGGTTCATAGAATTTTGAATCTTTCATATAATCAGGCAAATACTGCTGCTTTATATAAAATTTATCAAATTCATGCGGATACTTGTAACCAATCCCTCTGTTTAGTTTTTCTGCACCTTTATAATGTTTGTCCTTTAAGTGTGCAGGAACATCAAGAGGATTTTTTTCAACAGCATTTAAAGCTTTATCTATTGCAACATAGCAAGCATTGCTTTTTGGAGCACATGCTATATAAATACATGCTTGAGCAAGAATTATTCTTGCTTCAGGAAAACCAATTATTTCTGCAGCTTTAAAAGCATTGACTGCAACTTCTAAAGCTCTTGGATCTGCATTCCCAACATCTTCTGAAGCACAAATTATTATTCGCCTTGCGATAAATTTTGGGTCTTCCCCTCCTTTTATCATTTTAGCTAACCAAAATACAGCTGCATCAGGATCTGAGCCTCTCATACTTTTTATAAAAGCAGATATTGTATCATAATGGCTATCGCCATTTTTATCATAAACAACTTTTTTTCTTTGAATACATTCTTCAGCAATTAAAATATCAATTATGATTATGCCATCATCATTTTCTTCAGTGGTTTCAATTCCAATTTCAAGTGCGCTAAGAGCTTTTCTTATATCACCATTAGAATTTTCTACTATGTGGTTTAATGCTTCTTCTGATATTTCAACTTTTTTGTTGCCATAACCTTTTTCTTTATCTATTACTGCTCTTTTTATAACTTTCTTAATATCATATGATTCTACTTTTTTAAACTCAAAAATTAAAGATCTTGATATTAATGCTGCATTAACTTCAAAATAAGGATTTTCAGTTGTAGCACCTATTAATATAATTGTTCCATTTTCCACATAAGGAAGAAGTGCATCCTGTTGTGCTTTATTAAATCTGTGAATTTCATCTACAAATAAAATAGTTCTTTTATTGTACATGGATAATTCATCTACAGCAAATTGTATTTTTTCTTTTATATCCTTAATTCCGCTTGTGACTGCGTTTAAAGTTGTAAAATTATTGTTTGTTTTTTCAGCCACTATTTTTGCTAAAGTTGTTTTTCCAGTTCCAGGAGGACCATAAAATATTGCAGAAGACAATTTATCAGCTTTTATAGCTCTATTTAAAATTTTCCCCTCACCAATAATATGCTCTTGACCTACAAAATATTCAAAATTTAAGGGCCTTAACCTTTCAGCTAAGGGGCCCTTATTTCTTTTCATATTTTCATACTGCATTTCAAATATATTCATTAAATAATACCTTCATTTATTTTAATTAAGTTTTTTTTCAACATTATATTTAATGGGTCTATTTGTCATTTCTTTTTTGTCATATTTTTTCAAAATAAAATGTGACACAATTAAGGATGATAGTCCAGCAAGAGCAGAAATTATATCTTTATTAGGATTATTTCCCAATATATAATTAACAACACATATAGTTGCAATCACTAATAACAAAGGCACTCCGTAAAGAATTAAAATATGCTTGAACATTACTTCATTTTCTGTTGTAATTTCCACATAATCGCCCACATGAATATCAGGTGAAACTACAGTTTCAACTTCTATTCCTGGTTGTTTGCATGCTGCAGAGCAATGAGCACATGAATCACCACATGCAGATACTCTTTTTACTAATATAGTTGCTGTATTGCCATTTATTTTTTCAATCTTTCCTACTTGTTCCATTTTAATCTTCCTTTCCAAATCAAGCACTTTAAAAAATATATACTATTATATATTATTTTCTATTACTTGTATACCTAATTCTTTAAGTTGCTTTTCAGTAGCTATGGCAGGCGCTTCTGTCATTAAGCATGATGCACTTTGAGTTTTAGGGAATGCTA
>DIVM01000019.1 GCA_002435835.1 Firmicutes bacterium UBA6132 | reverse complement strand
CGGTGCAGAATTTTACTTACGAAATGAAATGGGGCGGTCCATAACTAAAGAGGAAGCATTGTCCATACTAAATCTTGCAGATTCCGCCGGATTAGTTCTATCACCTGGAAACTCTCAAAATGCAACTTTTATTTGTGCTTGCTGCGGTTGTTGTTGCGGTGTGCTTAGAACTTTAAAAAACTATCCTAATCCTGCGGATATTGTTTCTTCACCTTTTACAGCAGAGATTAATATAGAAAATTGTATAAGCTGTGGTTTTTGTATAGTACGATGTCAGATGGATGCACTTAGGATGGATGAAAAAATTACTTTGAATAAAGAACGTTGTATAGGATGTGGGCTATGTGTAACAACATGTCCGACCCATTCGCTAAAATTGATGCGTAAAAAAAAGGATGTTCAGCATGTTGTACCAAGAAATTTCGTAGAAATGAACATTAAACTTGGTCAAACACGGGGTAAACTTTCTGCTGGTAAGCTGATGAGCATGGTTGTAAAGTCAAAAGTGGATAGATTAATTTCCAAGAAATAAAAAAGCACATAAAGTGCTTTTTTTTACGTGTAAATGAATTTTTTAATACATCTAAATAATTAATAAAAAAATTTTGGTTAATATTTGTTATTGACTTTTATGACTCGGTAAAGTATTATAAATAAAATAATAAAACATATAAGAAAACTATGAATGAAATTAAATAATTAGATAGGTGGTATAAAATGAGTAAAGCAGAAATTAATAAAAATCAACATGTCCATTCTCATAATCCTGATAAAAAAGAGAATCATGAACATAATCACGAACACCATCACGGACATCATCATCATGGACATCACCATCATCATGGTGGACAAGTTAATGATTATTTAGAAGCAGTAACAGAATACAGAAAAACATTTGCTTCAAAACAGGATGTTTTAGATAAAACACCTGATCCTGCTGTTAAAGAACTTTTATTAAGAATGGAACAATTAGGATTAGATACAACTTTTGATAGATTTGAACAACAAAAACCTCAATGTGTTTTCGGCCTTGCTGGAGTATGTTGTAAAAATTGTTATATGGGACCATGTAAAATTACTGCAAAGAGCCCAAGAGGAATATGCGGAGCTGATGCAGATTTAATAGTATCAAGAAATTTATTGAGAGCCCTTGCAGCTGGTGTTGCAGCTCATGGGGTTCATGCAAGGGAAACTATCCTTGCGTTAAAAAATGCAGCTGAAGGAATTCTTGATTTACCAATAGTTGGTGAAGAAAAATTAATAAATACTGCAAAGCAGTTTGGAATTTCAGATATAGAAAATAAATCAATTAATGAGCTTGCTTCAGAGCTTGCAGACATATTGCTTCAAGATTTATCAAGACCTGTTGCAGGAGACTTTAAAACAATAATGGTTTCAGCTCCTAAAGAAAGACAACAGGTGTGGAAGGAATTGGACATTATTCCTATAAGCGCTTATCATGAAGTATTTGAAGCATTGCATAGAACAACTACAGGAACTGACGGAGATTGGCAAAATGTTATGAAACAGTTTTTAAGATGCGGTCTTGCATTTGTTTTTTCTGGAGTTGTGGGCTCAGCAATTGCAACTGATGTTCTCTTTGGCATCGGAGGCAGAAGAACTTCTAAAGTAAATGTAGGAGCAATGCAGGAAGGATATGTAAACATAGCTGTTCATGGGCATTTGCCAACTCTTGTAAGTGAAATAGTAAAACAAGGACAAGCGCAAGAATTTATAGAGTTAGCTAAAAAACATGGTGCTAAAGGGATAAAATTTTATGGAATCTGCTGTTCAGGTCTTGCTGCAATGTACAGATATGATGATGTAATTCCTTTATCAAATGCTATTGGAGCTGAACTTGTTCTTGGCACAGGAGCATTGGATTTATGGGTAGCAGATGTTCAAGACGTATATCCAGCTATTATGGAAGTTGCAAAATGCTTTAAAACAACAGTAGTAACAACAAGTGATTCAGCAAGATTAGTGGGAGCAGAGCATTATGGTTACGACCATCAGCATTCAAATGTAGGTGAAACAACTGATCTGGCTAAGAAAATAGTGACAAGGGCAATAGAAAGCTTTGCAGACAGAAGGGATGTACCAGTATATATACCTCCTTATGAAGTAGATGCTGAAGTAGGTTTTTCAGTTGAATATGTTAAAGAAAGATTTGGTGGATTAAAACCAGTTCTTGAAGCTTTGAAAAGCGGTGAAATTTTAGGAATAGTAAATCTTGTTGGTTGCAATAATCCAAGGGTGGTTTATGAAAGAGCAGTTTTAGATGTTGCTGAAACTCTGATTAAAAATAATGTACTTGTTTTAACTAATGGTTGTGCATCTTTCCCATTGTTAAAAATGGGACTTTGCAATACACAAGCATTACAAAAAACAGGCGAAAGCTTGAAAAATTTCCTTCAACCTGATCTTCCTCCAGTATGGCATATGGGAGAATGTATTGACAATGCAAGAGCATCAGGATTGTTTGGAGGATTAGCAGGTGAAGCAGGAAAAGCTATTAAAGATATGCCTTATGCATTTGCAAGCCCTGAGTGGTCAAATGAAAAAGGAATCGGCGCTGCTTTAGGATTCAGACTTAATGGTGTTAATTCATATCATTGTGTACATGCTCCTGTACAAGGCTCTGACAACGTCATGAACTTCATGTATCAAGGAACGAAGCAATTATTAGGCTCTACTATGAATGTAGAATTAGATCCTATTAAACTTGCAGAAAACATTATAGAAGATTTAAAAGAAAAAAGAAAAAATCTTGGTTGGGATAAATAATTAAAATAAGAAAGGGATGAAATTATATGAAAAATATTAATAAATTAATATTGCTGATAGTTATACTGGTTACTCTTGTGGCATTTACTGGATGTGCTAAAAAAACTGAAGAAATAAAAAATACTGATAACACAAAGAAAACTATTAAGATAGCATATTTACCAATTACTCATGCAGTACCTTTGTATGTTGAGAGTGAAGATCCAATAATTAACAGTGAAGCGCTTAAAAATGTTAATGTTGAGCTTGTTAAATTTGGTTCATGGCCTGAATTAATGGATGCTTTAAACACAGGAAAAGTGGATGGTGCATCAGTATTAATTGAGTTTGCCATGAAATCAAAAGAGCAGGGAATTGATTTAAAGACTGTTGCATTAGGTCATAGGGACGGTAACAATGTTACGGTTGCAAATGATATAAATTCTGCAGCTGATTTGAAAGGTAAAACTGTTGCAATACCACAGAGATTTTCAACTCAAAATATTTTGCTTTATCAAATGCTGGAGAATGCAGGCTTAGAATATACAGATGTAAATGTAGTTGAGCTACCGCCAGCAGAAATGCCAGCAGCATTGTCCGAGGGACGTATTGCAGGATATGTAGTTGCAGAACCTTTTGGTGCTAAAGCAGTAGCATCAGGAAAAGCTAAAACATTGTTCACGTCACAAGATTTGTGGAAAGATTCAATATGCTGTGGTTTAGTATTAAGAGGAGATTTTATAAAAAATAATCCTGAAGCAGTTCAAGAACTTGTAAATGGGTATGTAAAAGCTGGTAATGCAGCAGAAGCTAAAAATGAAAATATAACTAATATCACTTCAAAATTTATGGCTGTTGATAAAAATATAATGGATTTATCTTTAAAATCAACAACTTATACAAATTTAAAAATTAATGAAAAAGATTATGAGCAATTAACAATTTATTTAAAAACAATGGGGTTATTAGATAATTCACCGAAATTTAATGATTTTGTAGATAATTCATTTATTGATAAGGCAGAGTGATAAAATGAATAAAATAGGAAAATTAGTAAATGTAATTATAGGCCTTAGTATAATATTGATTCTCTGGCAATCAGTAGTATTAACGGGAAGATATGAAGCATCACTGCTTCCTTCCCCCTTAATGGTTTTAAATGCCTTAAAAGAGGTTATTTCAAACGGAAGTTTATTTACTAATATACAAGTTAGCCTTCTAAGATTTTTTGCAGGATACTCCAGTGCAGTTATACTTGCAGTAGTGTTTGGACTTGTACTTGGATGGTTTGAAAAAATTTGGGCTATAATTGACCCAATAGTTCAGGTGTTAAGACCAATATCTCCTATAGCATGGTTTCCGTTCATAGTTTTATGGTTGGGTATTGGAGATATTCCTGCAATAGCCATAATATTTATTGCTTCCTTTTTTCCCGTGCTACTTTCAACAGTTTCAGCAGTTAAAAAAGTTGATAAAACATATTTAAAAGTTGCAAAAAACTTTGGAATGAAACAGTATGCTATATTAACTAAAATAATTTTTCCGGCTGCATTTCCAAGTATAGTTACAGGTCTTCATATAGCCCTTGGTTCTGCATGGGTATTCCTTGTTGCAGGAGAAATGGTTGGAGTGCAATCAGGTCTTGGATTTATGATCATAGATGCAAGAAACTCATTAAGGTCGGATCTATTATTGGCAGCTATTATAAATATAGGTGTTATAGGTTTATTGTTAGATAAACTTGTAAATATATTTGAAAAATGGGTGGGAAAAACTTGGGGCATAGCTCAAGAGCCTGGAAGGAGTTAATTATGTTTATTAAGATAAATAATGCATCAAAAACGTATAAAAATAACAACAAAGAATTTAAATCGCTGGACAACATCAATTTAACAATAGAAAAATGCGAGTTCATATGCTTATTAGGTCCAAGCGGATGCGGTAAATCCACTCTTTTAAACATAATTGCAGGATTTGACTCGCCCACAAATGGTGAAGTAACTATTGATGACAAATCAGTAAAAGAACCATCTCCAAACTATGTTACTATATTTCAAAATTATGGACTGCTACCATGGAGAAGCGTTAAAAAAAATGTGGAGCTCGGTCTTGAAGTTAAAAAAATAAGCAAGGAAGAAAAAAGCAAAATTGCTGATGAATATATTGAACTTGTAGGGCTTACAAAATTTTCTAAACATCATCCTTCACAACTATCCGGGGGTATGCAGCAAAGGGTTGCTATTGCAAGAGCATTAGCAGTTGATCCTGAAATAATATTCATGGATGAGCCTTTTGGAGCTTTGGATGCTATGACAAGAATGAATATGCAGGATGAAATTTCAAATATATGGGAACAAAAGAAAAAGACAATAATATTTGTTACTCATGACATAGAAGAAGCTGTATTTCTTGCAGATAGAATAGTAATTATGACGCCAGGACCAGGAAAAGTTAAAAGCATAATCAACGTTCCAATGAAAAGAAAAAGAGACAGAACAAATGAAGAATTCTTGAAAATACGAGATAGAGTATTTTTAGAATTTAAAATGAAAGAAGAAATTGAAATAGAATACACTATTTAAAAATAATATACTTTTTATAATTAAGGTCACTTATATAGGTGGTCTTTTTTATTTGAATAATAAGATCTAAAAATAGAAGTAAATAGAAAATTATAAAATATTTTGTCAGAATATTTATGAAGTTATTTGAGCAATCATGTTAAATGATTGCTTTTTCTCATATTAAGTAATATACTATATATATCCCCTGTGGGGGGATGTAAAAGTATTTGAAGACTTAGGTGTTGCAGTGGATAAATTTTAAAAATAGATATTATTAGTATGGGGGGAATATGGATGGAACAATTAGAACAAAAGGTAGGGTGTAAACATGACAGTTGATGAAAGATATAAATCTAAGGATATATTAAAGCTTGCGGTTCCAGCAGCAATAGAAAATATTTTACATGCCTTGGTAGGATTTATTGATACATTAATGATTTCTCGTATTGGATTAGTTGCAGTAACAGCCATAGGGATATCAAATAACATATTAGCAGTTTATCTGGCAGTTTTTATTGCGTTAGGAGTAGGAACATCATCCTTGATTTCAAGATATTTAGGGAGTGGAAAAATTGATGACGCTAAAAAAATTGCCATACAGTCAACAGGGCTATCTATAATCACAGGTATTATTTTCGGATTGGTTACAATATTTTTTGGTAAGCAAATTTTAGGTATAATGGGAGCAGAAAGAGAAGTAATAGAAAATGCAGTTTCCTTTTTCTATATAGTTGGCGGTACCTCCGTCTTTATTTCTGTAGTTACTGTTTTTGGTAGTATTTTAAGGGCTACTGGAGATACTAAATCGCCCATGATTGTAAATACTGCAGTAAATATATTAAATGTAATAATAGATTATATTCTTATATTTGGTCTCGGTCCAATCCCAGCAATGGGAGTTTTAGGTACTGCCATTGGTACAGTAGTATCAAGAATAATAGGAAGTATCATTATGTATTTAAAAATAAAAAAAACTAGTCTTTCTTTCAACTTTGGCGAAATATTCAAACAATCTAATTATACAGAACTTATTGAATTGTCAATACCAGCAGCATTAGAGCGATTGGTAATGAGACTTGGTCAAGTGGTTTATTTCGGATTAATTGTTTCAATTGGAGTAAAAACTTATGCTGCTCACACTATTGCAGGAAATATAGAGATTTTTACTTATATGCCTGGATATGGTTTGACTACTGCTGCATCCATATTGGTAGGTAACAGCATCGGTTCAGGTAATAATAAAGAAGCATTTGAATATGGTACACTTGCTGTAAAAATTGGAGTAATTATTATGGCTATGGGCGGAATAATATTGTATTTTTCATCTCCTTGGTTTGCAACTTGGTTTACACAGGATTCCGAAGTTATAGGAAAAATCATAACTGCTTTACACATAGACGCTTTTGCTCAAATTCCAGTGGCTATAAGTGTTATTTTTGCTGGTGCTTTGCAAGGAATGGGTGACACTAAATCTCCCCTTTACAGCACAGCCATAGGCATGTGGGGTATACGAGTTTTAGGTATTTATATTTTCAGTGTTAAATTTGAAATGGATATTGCAGGAATATGGATAGCCATACTAATTGATATCACTATTCGAGCAATATTTCTTACCATTAGATTCAGAAATAAAACATTAAAAAATAACGAAATGTATCATACAAATACTATTTAAATGTGAATTATATATTATGAAGTGATGTTTAACGGGTGGATTGTGTTGAAAAAAGTTATGATCATATAATTAAATGCATTGAATTTTGGATATACTTATAATAAGTTTTTAGTATACTGTTAAATTATAAAAAATATATTGTTATAAAATCTACATAAAATCTACACAAATTTTAAGTACAATATACTAAATAAAAGATCATAAAGGAGATTTATATGAAATTTAAAAAACTTTCAACAATTTTTGCTTTTTCAGTAGCAATATTGACTTTAGCAGGGTGCCAGAGAACTGTAACAGGTGATGCAACAGCGGATAATGGATTAAAAGCATTTAATAGTATAGTCAGCGCTTACCCTGATTCAAAAGGATTTCATAGTGAATTACAACATTGGGGATTTGCACTTCCATCAGGTGAAAAATTTGAATGGAGTAAAGATATGTCAGCAAACAAAGCAGACTTTGCCTTGGTTCTTATGGCAGATCCATTAGTTGAAGCTGGTTTAGACATCGATAAGCTAGATAAAAATGAATGGCTTTATGAGCCTGCAGCTAAAGATGATATGGGTAATGAGTTACCTAATCGTTTAATAAAACCATATAATGTAAGTGATGAAAAAGAAGAAGCACAAGGATTTGAAGATTCTATGCGTAGGTTGTTGAAATATGATACGAACATCATTAAGTACCATGAAGAGCAAAAGCATTACGGATTAGCTTTAGGAGATGGCAATGAAGTGCAATGGACTGAAGAACTAGGAATCAATAATGCAGATATGATTTTTGTTTTAAAAGCTCAGCCATTAGTTGATGCAGGTCTTGATGTAAACAAACTTGATGGAAGCGGTTGGAGATTCGTAGAAGCAAGCAAAGACAATATGGGAATGGGAGAAAACCCAGACCAAATAGTTAAGATATTTGATATAAAACAATAATTTCGTCAAAAATTATTTTCTAAATATAAACTTTAAAAATTGAATAAACCATAAAATTAAAAAACTTACTAAAATATAAATATATTTTAGTAAGTTTTTTAATTTCTTCACAAAATCTTCACAATTACATGTTATATTATGTTTATTGATAATGACTATCAAAATCAATTGCAAATATTTGGAGGAAACAATGAAAAAAAATCTATTAGTCATGTTAGTGTTAGGAATAGTTTCTCTTGTAGGGTGTAGCGCTAAACCAGAGGAAAATCAAGATAGTGCAAATGTGCAAAATAAAGAAAGTTCTGTTAATGTATATTCAGCTCGTAATTATGATGTGGATAAAGACATATTTTTACGATTTGAAGAAGAAACTGGCATCAAAGTTAATTTAATAGAAGGTAAAGGGGATGAATTATTAGAGCGAATGAATCGTGAAAAAAACAATTCTCAAGCTGATATTTTCTTAACTGTAGGAGGAGAAAATATATCTTATGCAAAAGAACAGGATTTATTACAGAATCATGAAATTGAAAATTTAAATGGAATTTTACAAGAGGGTTTTTATGGTGATGATTGGATAGCTCTTACAAAAAGGGCACGTGTTTTGGCGTTTGATAAAAACAAAACTCCTGATTATAAAATTAAATCTTACTTGGATTTAGCACAAGAAGCATATAACGATAAATTACTTGTTCGTTCAGGAACTTCATCTTATAATATTGCTTTAACTGCAAATATTATTCAAAATTTGGGTACGGAAAAAGCACGTGAATTTGTGGGCGGAGTTGTAAACAGTATGGCTCGTGAGCCACAAGGAAATGATCGTGATCAAGCAAAAGGTGTAATTGCTGGTGAAGGTGAATACGCATTAATGAATACTTACTATGTTATAAAACTGCTTACTTCAGCAGATCCTGTAGAAGTTGAAACAGCTAAACAAGTTGGTTTAGCATTTCCTGAGGAAACACATGTTAATATTAGTTGGGGTGGTATTGTAAAAGATTCTAAAAATAAAGAAAATGCTAAAAAGTTATTAGAATATTTGCTACAAGCTGAACAACAGAAAATTTATATGGATAAAAACGGAGAATATCCTGTTAATATCAATGTTGAATTAAGTGATATATTAAAAGGTTTTGGAGATTTTGATCAAATGGCAGTAGATTATGAAAAACTTGGAAATTTTACTACAGAAGCAATCATGATAATGGATGAGTTAGGGTGGAAATAAGAATGAAAAACAAGGTAAATGCTATAAAAATAATTAGTACAATTATTATATTAATCATTTTAAGTATACTTAGTGAATCTGTTCTGGCAATATTTGAACCTTCAAAGGCAGTTTGGAAGCATATAAAAGAAAATTTATTGATTGAATATACTATGAATACTGTTTTGCTTGTTTCACTAAGCATGATTTTTAGTGGTGTTATTGGAACAGTTATGGCATATATAATTACCTGTTTTGAATTCTTTGGTAGGAAAGTATTGAGCATTTTGCTCTACTTTCCTCTTGCCATACCTCCTTATATAGGTGGTTATGTATATATGAACATGATGCAAACAAATGGTATAATTGCTAATATTATAGGTAGGTCAATTAATATAAATTCGTTATACATGTCTGTATTTGTGTTTACTCTTTTTTTATTTCCTTATGTGTATATAGGAGTTAAAGGATATTTAAGTTATAACATTGGTGGATATGTAGAAAATGCAAGACTGCTCGGTAAAGGTGAATTTGAAATATTTACAAAGGTTGTGCTGCCCATTTCTAAATCAGCTATTTTTAGTGGCATGATTTTAGTTGGGCTGGAGGTATTAGGAGATTTTGGTGTTGTGCAATATTTAGGAGTTCCAACATTTGCTACTGCAATTTTTAAAAGTTGGATTAGTTTTAAAGATTTTGACAGTGCTATACGACTTAGCGGCATGTTGGTTTTAGTTGTTTTTACTTTATTAGTTTTAAAAAATAATTTGTTTAATAAAAAATATCAATCAGCTACTACTACAAAATCAAGACTGTTGCAGAGACGAAAATTATCCGTACAAGCTCAAGTATGTATGGTTATAATAAGTTTTTCAGTAATTACGCTTACTTTTGGACTTCCGATTTATCAGCTTCTTAAATGGGCATTTGTTTCAATTAACAGAGTTCGATATGTAGAAATATTTAATATGCTAAAAAATACAATTTCAATGTCTATTATAGTAACACTTTTAATTTTAATATTATCATTGATTCTTGCATCATATACAAGAGTTAGTTCAAAATTTATAAAAACTCTTTATGGAAAAGCAACTTTACTTTCTTACGCAATTCCTGGTTCTGTAATTGCTATGATGATTATATTGTTTTTTAAGAATTTAGAATCAAATTTTAATTTTTCGCTATCAACAACTATATTTATGCTGGTAACTGCATATGTACTTAGATATTTGGGAGTTGCATATGAAAATTTAGAAAATGGTTATCAAAAAATTGGAAATAAATTTCATGAGGCTTCAAGATTATTAGGCAACAGCTATTATGCTACGCTTATGAAAGTTGATTTGCCAATTTTAAAACCATTTATTATCAGCTCGTTTTCCGTGGTGTTTATTGATTTAATAAAGGAACTACCTTTGACTTTAATTTTGAGACCTTTTAATTTTCATACAATAGCTACTCAGGTTTATCAATATGCCAGTGATGAAATGTTAGCAGAATCAGCAGTACCAAGTTTAATAATAATTAGTATATGTATGATTTTTATAATTGGGCTTGTTAAGAAAGAAAGGAGAATATGAATGTCATATTTTGAATTAAAAAATTTAAAATTCAAATATAATAATCAAAAGGAAGGTATTATAGATAATTTTTCTATGAAATTAGATAAGGGAGAAATAGTTGCATTGCTTGGTAACAGTGGAAGCGGAAAAAGCACAATATTGCGATTAATTGCAGGATTGGAAACACCAAGCGCTGGAACTTTAATTATAAATCAGGAAAAAATATTTGATGAAAAATATAACTTAGCTCCACAAGAGAGAGGAGTTGGAATGATATTTCAAGATTATAGTTTGTTTCCTCATTTGACTGTGTTACAAAATATTGCTTTTGGTATTAAAGGAAAAAGTAAAAGTGAAAAAGAAAAAAATGCTATGAAATATATTAATATGGTACAACTTCAAGACCACTCAACAAAATACCCAAGTGAATGTTCTGGTGGTCAACAGCAAAGAATTGCAATTGCAAGAGCACTTGCTGCAGAACCAAATATATTATTGTTGGATGAGCCTTTTTCTAATTTAGATGAAGAGTTAAAAATTTCAGTAAGAAAAGAAATTAAAGATTTATTAAAAAAATGCAATATGAGTGCAATTTTAGTTACTCATGATCATAATGATGTTGATGCAGTAGCTGACAGGGTTATTAGAATTGCATAATTACATTGGAACTGCTGAAAATTTAAGCAGTTCTAATTTTTTGCTAATATAGTTTGTATTATAGTTTTCTAATAATTTTTATAGCTAAAAATTTATAATTCATAAAATCTTCATAAATATTTAATATAATTAATGTATTAAAGTGATTCAATGAAAAAAATATTAAAAATCACATTTTTGGATAAAGTATTGATTAGTTATATTTAGGATTGATTAAATATTTGGTTGAAATTATTTTATAAATTATAATTATCTTCATAATATCTTCATAATTATCTGTTAATATTTAATAAATAGACCACCCCCCCTTAGTATGGTAAATTAATTTAGTAAATAAGATAAAGGTATATATAAAATAAATTGGGAGGAAGTTAATGAATAAAGAAAAAACTCAGGCAATAACATCTTTAAAAACTGCAAAAGGTCAAATAGAAGGCATTATAAAAATGCTTGAAGATGACAGATATTGTGTAGATATATCTAATCAAATATTTGCAGCACAATCTTTATTGAAAAAAGCCAATATATTAATTTTGAGACAGCATATCAATCATTGTGTAAAAGAAGCTATTAAAGAAGAAAAAGGCGATGAAAAAATTGATGAAATTATTAATATATTAGAAAAAATAATACAAAAATAAATAAAGGAGTGGCGTATGTTTAAATTTATTGAAAATTTTATAAAGAAATTAGGCGAAGAAAATGATAAGTCATTTGGGAATGAAAAGCTTGATTGTTGTGGCTTAAACAAAACTCAACCAGTAAAAGTTCAGAACACTAAAAATACTAATAAAAAATGAGGTGTAGAAATTGGAAAAGAATTTTAAAATAGAAGGTATGACATGCGCTGCATGTGCAAAGACTGTAGAAAGAGTTACTAAGAAACTTAATGGTGTAAATGAAGCAAATGTAAACTTTGCAACAGAAAAATTAAAAATTAATTTTGATGAAAGCAAAATTTCCTTAAATGAAATTCAAGCTGCAGTTGAAAAAGCTGGGTACAAGGCAGTAACAGAAGCTGTGAATAAAACTATAAAAATTCAAGGAATGACTTGTGCAGCTTGCGCTAAAAATGTAGAAAAAGCAACAAAAAAACTTGATGGTGTTTTAGAGTCAAATGTAAATTTTGCAACTGAAAAATTAACAATAAGTTATGAACCATCTAAGATTAAAGTTTCAGAAATAAAACAAGCAATAGAAAAAGCTGGTTATAAAGCAGTTGAAGAAGAAGCTTCAACAACTGATGCAGACAAAGAAAGAAAAGAAAAAGAAATTAAGTCATTATGGCATAGATTTATTATTTCAGCTATATTTACTTTGCCTTTGTTGTATATGGCCATGGGTCACATGCTTGGAGAACAATTAGGTATAAAGCTTCCTGAAATTATTGATCCAATGATGAATCCTTGGAATTTTGCAATAGTACAGTTGATATTAGTATTACCATCAATGATTGTTGGTTATAAATACTTTACAATAGGATTTAAATCTCTGTTCAGAGGAAGTCCAAATATGGATACTCTTATTGCAATAGGTACAGCCGCAGCGTTTCTATACGGAATTTACGCAATATATCAAATTAATTTAGGCAATGTTGATTATGCCAATGAATTATATTTTGAAGCAGGTGGAACAATATTAACTCTTATAACTCTGGGTAAATATTTAGAATCTGTAACAAAAGGAAAAACATCTGAAGCAATTAAGAAACTTATGGGTCTTGCTCCTAAAACAGCAATAATAATTAAAGATGGAAAAGAATTAAAAATATCAATTGATGAAGTTGAAGTTGGAGATATTATTGTAGTTAAACCAGGAGAAAAAATGCCTGTTGACGGAGTTGTTACAGAAGGTAATACTTCAGTTGATGAATCAATGCTAACGGGAGAAAGCATTCCTGTAGAAAAAAATGCAGGAGACAATATAATTGGTGCAAGTATCAATAAAAATGGTACAATAAAATATAAAGCTACAAAAGTAGGAAAAGACACAGCGCTTGCTCAAATCATAAAATTAGTAGAAGATGCCCAAGGTTCAAAAGCACCAATTGCAAAATTGGCAGATGTAATTTCAGGCTATTTTGTTCCTGTTGTTATAGCTTTGGCAACTCTTTCAGCATTAGCATGGTATTTCTTTGACGGGGAAACAGTAGTATTTGCATTAACTATATTTATATCTGTACTTGTTATAGCATGTCCTTGTGCATTAGGACTTGCCACTCCAACTGCAATCATGGTTGGTACTGGAAAAGGTGCAGAAAACGGCGTATTGATTAAAAGTGGAGCAGCATTGGAAACTACTCATAAAATAAGAACAATTGTATTTGATAAAACAGGTACAATAACAGAAGGTAAACCAAAAGTAACTGATATTATAGTTTCTAACGGTATGAGTGAAAATGAGCTTCTTCAGTTGACTGCATCAGCAGAAAAGGGTTCAGAACATCCACTTGGTGAGGCTATAGTAAAAGGCGCAGAAGAAAAAGGTTTGGAATTTAAAAATCTTGACTTCTTTAAAGCAATTCCAGGTCATGGAATAGAAGTTAAAATAGATGGTAAAGAAATTTTAGCAGGAAATAGAAAATTAATGGATGAACGAAAAATTTCACTAAGAAATTTAGAAGAAACTTCAAATAAACTTGCTGAAGAAGGAAAAACACCTATGTATGTTGCAATTAACAATGAAGCGGCAGGAATAATTGCTGTTGCAGATACTGTTAAAGAAAGCAGTAAAAGAGCAATAGAAAAACTTCATCAAATGGGTATTGAAGTTGCAATGATTACAGGTGATAATAAAAGAACTGCAGGAGCAATAGCAAAACAAGTTGGAATAGACAGAATATTAGCTGAAGTTTTACCTCAAGATAAAGCTAACGAAGTTAAAAAATTACAATCTGAAGGAAAAAAAGTTGCAATGGTTGGTGATGGTATAAATGATGCTCCTGCATTAGCTCAAGCTGACATTGGAATAGCTATAGGTTCAGGTACTGACGTAGCTATGGAATCAGCTGACATAGTTCTTATGAGAAGCGATCTAATGGATGTACCTACTGCAATTCAGTTAAGTAAAAGTACTATAAGAAATATAAAGCAAAATTTATTCTGGGCGTTTGGTTATAACGTTGCAGGTATACCTGTTGCAATGGGATTATTATATATATTCGGTGGACCATTATTAAATCCAATGATTGCTGCAGCTGCAATGAGTTTAAGTTCAGTATCAGTTTTAGCAAATGCATTAAGATTAAAAAGATTTAAGCCAGTTAGATAATTATTATAATTATTTAATATATAAAAATTTGAAATTTATAGGAGGAAATAAATGAAAAAGAAAGTTTTAATTGAAGGAATGAGCTGTCAACATTGTGTTAATCACGTAAATGGAGCATTAAGTGAACTTAATGGAGTAACAAAAGTAATTGTTAATCTTGAAGGTAACTATGCAGAGTTAGAAGCAAATACTGATGTAAAAGATGAAGATATTAATTTTGCAATAGAAGATGCAGGATATGAAGTAATTAAAATAGAATCATTATAATAATGTGAGCTTTGATATTATATATCAAGGCTCTTATATATATATATAATTAACAAATTTTATGAAACAAGAATATACTACCTTAAATATATTTAAGGAGGAAATTTTAAATGTATTATAATCCTAACAGACAAGAAAGAATGGGCATGCATATAGGCGATACCCATTTAATAGAGGATATAATAAAATCTTTAATAGCGGAAGTTCATTGCTATTATTATTATGAAAGATTAGCACAATTAGCTAACAATGAACAAAACAGACAGATTATATTAAGAATTCAACATGATGAAGCAAAGCATTATCATTGGTTTTCAATGATTCTTAGGATGATGGGTGTAGATCAACCTCAAATTCCTTCAGGAGATTTACCAAATAATTTTAAAGATGGTGTACGTGAAGCTATTGGAACTGAGTTGGATGCAGCAGCTTTTTATCAAGATATTGCCTATAGAGCAACAGAACACCCTGTACAAATGCACTTTATGCATGCTTCTAATGATGAACAGCGCCATGCGGCATATTTTCAAAATATGTTAGTGAATTTATAAAAATATTTAGTAAAGTAAGCAGTGCTTTTGTAATTTAAAAAATTATAAAAGCACTTTTTTTGTAGTTATTTCTAAGTCTTCATAAAAACAACATATGTATTTGGTATAGTTAATTTAAAATAAGGTTTAAGTTACTAAGGAGGAATGCATATGGAATATTTGTATCAAAATTGGAGTTTTTTACTTTTTATCGGCATTATTTCATATTTAGCATACAAATTTATTGGAAGCTATGGCGGACAAAATAATCATGAAAATAGTCAAAAAACTTCAAAATCTTCAAGAAAAAATAAGTTGTAAAAATAAATATTTAGAAAATAAAATAGAAAAGTATGAAAATAAATTTAAATTATAAATTCTATTTTTTATTTAATAATATTAATAATTAAAGGATGTTCACAAATATTTTATTAGCTACACGACAGGACTCAATAATTAAATAATAATAAGGTCCAGCTACTAAAAATAATATTTTTTTAGGAGCTGGTTTATTTTATCATAATTTCTTCATAGTAAAGAGATAAAATTAAATCAAGACTTAAGTTATCATTGCTAAAAATACTTATAACAAATAAGATTTAAAAATAAATTTATATAATAGAAATTATTAAAAATGAGGTGAAATTCTATGGACAATATTTTGATAATAGAGGATGAGGAAAGAGTAAGTGAAGTTTTGAAAGCTTATTTGGAAAAAGAAGGGTATAAGGTTTTTTGTTCAAAAAGCGGGTTGAAGGGAATAGACATTTTAAAGACAAATGAATATAAACTTGTAATTCTTGATTTGATGCTACCGGACATAAGCGGAGAAGAAGTATGCAAAATCATAAGAAGTACATCGGATATCCACATATTCATGTTGACAGCAAAAGGATCTATGAGTGACAAAATAGAGGGTCTTAATATAGGCGCTGATGAATATTTGGTAAAGCCATTTAGCCCAAGAGAGCTTACAGCAAGAGTAAATGCACTTTTTAGGAGGTTAGATAGGAAAAAAGATGAAGATAAAACAAATATAGTATTTGATGATGGAAGTCTGCTGGTTGATTATGGCAAGAGGTTTGTTAAATTAAATGGAGTGGTAGTACCTTTTACACCAAATGAATTTGATATTCTTTATGAACTAATTATTAACAAAGGAAATGTTTTGTCAAGGGAACAGCTAATTATTAAAATATTAGGAATAGATTATGCTGGATATGACAGGACTATAGATGTGCATATAAAAAACATACGAAAGAAAATAGAGGAAGATACAAAAAATCCTAAGTATGTTATTACAGTTTTGAGAGCCGGTTATAAATTTGGCTGGGAGAATTAAATGCAGACAATCAAAAGAAGATTAAGTATTCTATTTTTTATTTGCTCTATTGCTTCAATAATATTGACTGCAATGTTTGTAAATATAACAGTAAATAATAAGTTTAATGAATATATGATAGAAACTCAAGAAAAAAGAGCAGAAAGAATAGTATCATACTTAGAAGATATATATAAGAAAGAGGGCAAATGGACTAAAAACTCTGGCACTGAACTGATGCATGAGGCATATATGAGCAATTATTGTCTGACACTTGAGGATATTAATAAAGATGTCATTTGGCTAATGGATGTGAATGAGATTATTGAAAATTTGAATACAATGAATATAGAAGATATGGGTGTTTATATTTCAAAAACATATGAAATAAAGTCAAATGGTGCTGTTGTAGGATATATTACTATTGGTCAGTATTCATCTGTTCTGTTATCTGAAGAAGATATAAGCTTTAAGTCATCAATAAATAAAAGCATTGTAGTGAGCGGAATATTTACATTGATGATAGTTGTTATGTTAAGCCTTTATTTTTCAAAGCAATTTTCTAATCCAATAAAAGAAGTAGCTAATATGTCTGTAAATTTATCAAAAGGAAAGTTTGATGTAAAATACAGCGATAAAAGCAATATTGAAGAATTAGACAATCTGAGAAAAAGCATTAATATTTTAGCTCTAAAACTTAAACAACAAGATGAACTAAGAAAAAAAATAATATCAGACATATCTCATGAGATAAGGACTCCTTTAAATGTCCTTGAAAATAATTTAGAAGCTATGATTGATGGAATTTTTCCAGTTACATCAGATCGTCTTGCTAATTTAAACGACGAAGTAATCAGGTTTGGAAGACTTCTGGATGATTTGAATATACTTAAGGAATTTGAATCTGAAAATATAAAGCTAAATCTTGAGGCATTATATTTAGATGAACTTATTGAAGACATTTGCAATGATTTTAAAATAGCTGCAGAAAGTAAAAATATTAAAATAGTATTTAATAAACAGTTGCATGCTGATTATAGGATTGTGGGAGATATGGATAAGCTGAAACAAGTATTCATAAACTTGATATCTAATTCAGTTAAGTTTACAGAAAGTGAAGGAAAAGTTGAATTAAGAATGTTTATTGAAATGAATCACGTAGTAGTTGAAGTTATAGATGAGGGAATTGGAATACCAAAGGAAGACCTACCTTTTATATATGAGAGACTTTACCGCGCAGACAAGAGCAGAAATATAACAGAAGGAAACGGCATAGGTCTTACTATTGTAAAAAGCATACTTCAGCTTCACAATGCAACCATAGACGTAGAAAGTGTATATGGTAAAGGAACTGTGTTTAAGTTGAACTTTACAACTATTTAAATATAAAAGCTTTATTTATGCATAAAAAAATATTTCTATTTATATGAAACTTCATATGTTCTACATATGAAGTTTTTATAATATTAGTAACATAAGTTATGTGAGATTAATAAAAATTACATGACTTAGTTACCGTAAAATTAAAGTGTGGCATGGAATTTGCAAACATAATAAGAAAAAAATTTAAAGGAGAATATAAAATGAATAAAAAATTATTAATAGCAGCTGCTGTAGTTGCAATAGGAGTAGTAGGATATTTAGTTTACATGTATGTATTGATGCCAGCGTCACAGATGTAATGATATCTTATAAATGTAATAAAAAAAGGTGACATTCAAATGCTTAAACTTCTTATTTGGTATAATTTGATACTGTTCCTTTAAAAAAGTGAGAAAGAATTCTCGCTTTTTTTTATAAGTGCTTCATGCATAATTGAAAGCTTTACAGTGTTTATTATATAAACTGTGCAAAATTTAACACTGCATTGTGTAATAATGCACACATAATAAGATAAATTTAATATTAACATGTATTAAAAACATAAAACAACCAAGTTTCTATAAGGTGCAACTTGGCATAATTCTTGCTACAATATTAAGTAAGAAAAAATAAGGAGGTGCAAACAAGGTTAAATGTATAAGTAAATTAAATAAAATCTAATCTTTATTAATTACTATAAAAGCTGTGTTTATTAATTGGTTTGAAATGTATTAAGATGATTATATAGGCAGGAGTTGGATTTTCAAAGAAGACATTATAAAACGAATGTTTAACATTTCATATTATCTTCATTACATCTTCATATGTAATTTATATAATTGATATAGATAAATAAAATAATAGGAGAAATAATATGAATAATGGATGGTTTAAATTAGGTTTGTTTTCGATAGTAGGATTAGTTATAAGTATTTCAATTCTTGGATTTGTTTCAGGGATAAATCCATCAGCTATGAATGCGCAAAATGGTGCATACATGCAGAATGCAATGTCTATGCCTGTAAATAGTAATAACATGAATAACATGAATAATATGAATGTAACTGGTCAACCAATGAATTCATATAGTGACATGAACACACAAAACCAGTTAAATCAAATGCAAATGCAATTAAATCAAATGCAGATGCAATTACAGAATTTGATGAATTCTAATGGACAAATGCAGAATGGTAATAACAGCACGATGAATAATAATAACATGACTAATAGTAATAGTGGAAGTGGCAGTAGTAGTGGTAGTGGAATGAGCATGATGGGCATGTAATTGTAAAAAAATGTAAAAAAATGAAGAAGTAAACCAGAGGGTTTACTTCTTTTATAATAAATACTATATTTAGTTAATATTTATTGAGGTGAATCATGGGTAAAAAAATAATTGTTTTAATAGTTTTATCATTAGTAGTAATAAGCTTATCCGCAATAGTTTATATTAATAATAATTATATTAATAATATGAGTAGTATGAACACTAATAATATATCAAAAAATGGTTATGAAGATTCGAATAAAGATAAAAACGTAATGACCTTAAGTACTCATAAATATGCTGAAAATATAGTAAATCCTAAGCCAGGACAACCAATAAAAAAGTTTGAATTATTATCAATAGAGAATACTATTGAAATTAAA
Source organism: Firmicutes bacterium UBA6132 (assembly GCA_002435835.1). The sequence continues at coordinate 2,892 of DIVM01000019.1, read as the reverse complement.
AATGGTGTATATAGAAAAGTATGGGCTTATAATGGCACAGTTCCAGGTAAAGAAATTAGAGTTAATCAAGGCGATTTTGTAGAAGTTACTTTAAAAAATATTTTACCGGATCCAGTAACAATACATTGGCATGGGTACCCTCTTAATTCTGCTATGGATGGAGTTCCAGGGGTAAATCAAGATGCCATTAAACAGGGCGAAAGTTTTACTTATAAGTTTTCAGCAGATGTAGCAGGAACATATTGGTATCATACACATCAACAGGGTTCTAGTCAGGTAGATAAAGGTTTATATGGTGCATTGATCGTTGAACAAAAAGATGTGGATAAACCAGATAAAGACTTTACGTTAATGATAGATGAGTGGACCGAGAAAGAAGATGGCATGGAATCAATGGATTCAATGGACAGTATGGGTGATAGCAATTCGGCGGAAAAATTTAAAACTGCTGAAGAAGCAAGTTTAGAAGAAGAAGAAAGCATGAAAGAGATGTATAATATATATACCGTAAACGGTAAATCAGGTTCTCTAATAGAACCACTAAGCGTTGCTGTAGGAGATGTTGTTAAACTTAGGTTTATTAATGTTGGTTATCGCTCTCACACCGTTCACATACCAGATACGAACATTAAAGTTGTAAGTTCAGATGGACAGGAAATAAATGGTGCACAAGTTATAAAAGATAAATTGATAAATATTTCTCCTGGAGAAAGATATGATATTGAATTTTCAGTTGAAAATAATAAAGGTTTTTATATAGATTTCCATGATGGAAATCTATATAATGATCAAATTAAAATACCAGTATATGTAGACGGTAAAACTGAAAATGTTGCTGTGGAAAAACCTGTAGAGTTACAGCAGATAGATTTCACTAACTATGGTATACCATCAGAAGACAGTTTTACATTAGATCAGAAATATAATCAAGAATTCAATATAGACTTAGGTATAAAATTAAATGATGGTTCCTTGAGGTATACATTAAATGGTCAAACATTTGATAAATTACCTTCGTTGAAATTAAATGAAGATGATCTTATTAAACTAACGTATATTAATAATAGTAATGTAGATCATCCGATGCATTTACATGGTCACTTTTTCCAAATCATAGCTAAAAATGGCAAGCCAGTAACTGGGGCCACATTGTCAAAGGATACTTTGCTCATAAAGCCAAATGAGAGTTATACAATTGCTTTCAAGGCAGATAATCCTGGTAGCTGGGTTCAACACTGTCATGAGCTTCATCATGCAGCAGGAGGTATGATGCAAAAGGTTGAGTATTTAGGGTTTAAATCAAAATATGTAGCTGATCCAAATAATACGTTTAATAATCCTGAATAGAATATATATTTTTTAATATAAATACTTAATAATATGGTCTCTTCTAAATTGTAAGATTTACATTTTAGAAGAGAGGTTTTTATTTAAATATTATTTAATCAAGGCATTGATTCTTTTGCTTTAAATAAAATAAAGAAATATCTTACTTTAAAATAAAAAACAAAAACTTGGCATGATATTTGCTATATATATGATTAAATAATAATAAAGGAGGTGAGCGAGTTAATGAAAAATTCTATGATTAAAATAGTCGGAGTTATTTCTTTAGTAATTATAGCATTATGGTTATTATTAAATATTCTGTATCCGATGGGGTTCGGAATGACTATGAATTACACAATGCCAACAAACATGGGTAACGGATTTAATTACAGCTACGGATTTAATAACTATGGCGGATTTGCAACATTGCTTTTGGGATCTCTGATTAAAGTATTAATAATAGCATTATTTGTAACATTACTGTTTGGAATTTTCATGTACGTAAAAAATAATGTATTTAGTAAAGAAGACATTGATTTAATTAAAAAAGCTTTTACTGATGGGCAATCAAAGTCAGATAAAGTTTGCTCAGAGTGCGGAAAATCTTTAAATACAGATTGGAAAGTATGCCCTTATTGTGGTAATGAAGTTGACAAGCTTTAACTTAAGGAATAAGCGAGGTATGCATTTAAAATAATTAAATTAAATCTAATGGAGGTTAAACATGGTAGCAAGTTTTAGTTATTCAATTGTAATTCTTTTAATATTTTTGATTAAATTCTTATTCGTTATATTCTTTGTTGGACTAATAGGTGGATTATTAGTAGTAGCAAAGAATTATATTTTAACGCATGAAGATATAGAGAATTTTAAATCAACATTTAAAAGTGAAAAAAAAGTAACAAGTAATACATGCAGCGTATGTGGAAAAGAAATAAATCTTGTATGGAAAGCTTGCCCTTATTGCGGAGCAACTATTGAAAAAGAAGAAAAATAATAAAATATAACGGAGGTCAATTATGAGAACTAATTCATGGTTTAAGTTAGCGGCTGTTGCACTAACAGGTTTGGTTTTAAGTTTTATATTATTATGGGGAGTTCAACAATATAATCAATATAAATATACTAATCTTTATGGAAACATGGGTCAAGGTCAAATGTATAATATGCCAAATCAAAATGGTATGAATTTTCAAGGTGGTATGAACTATCAAGGCGGAATGAACATGCAAGGTAACATGCCAATTCAAGGAATGCAACAAGGACAGAATTGGATGAACAATGGAATGCAACAAGGACAGAATTGGATGAACAATGGAATGCAACAAGGACAGAATTGGATGAACAATGGAATGCAACAAGGACAAAATTGGATGAATAATGGAATGAACATGCAAGGTAATATGCCTGTGCAAGGAAACATGAACATGCAAGGTGGTTCAAGCATGCAAGGAGGCATGATGATGGATAATATGATGAAAATGCAAGGCGGAGGTATGTAATAGTCATAATAAAAACTATAAACTTTTGAAAACCCAGTAATTTTGCTGGGTTTTCTTATAA
>DIVM01000310.1 GCA_002435835.1 Firmicutes bacterium UBA6132 | reverse complement strand
CAAATTCAGCAAGTTCTCCAACCATTTCAACGCCTGTAAAACCAGCACCTATAACGTGGAATGTTAATAATCTTTTCTTTTCTTCTAAGTTTGTTTCAACAGATGCACGTCTAAACATTTCTTGGATTCTGTCTCTTAATACTACAGCATCTTCAAATGACCAAAGCATAAATGCATTTTCTTTAACACCTTTTATACCAAAATCAGTTGGTTTAGAACCAGCAGCAATTACTAAGTAATCATAATCATATTTTTCATTTGCACCATTGACAACTTTTTTGTCAAAATCAATTGAATCAACAGTATCAAGTTTTACATCAACATTTCTTCCAGCAAAAACTCTTTTTAAGCTTATTTTTATACTATCTTCATCCACACGACATGCTGCAACCTCATGAAGTTCAGTTAACATAGTGTGAAATGGGTTTCTGTCAATTATTGTAATGCTAACATCTTTTTTGTTAAGTTTTTTGAATTTTTTTGCCACTTTTTTAGCAGTTAGAATACCTGCATAACCGGCTCCAACAACTACAATTTTAGATTCCATATATATATCTCCTTTTAGTGATTAATAAATAAATGTGTTACAAATTTAGCTAATATTATGTCAATAAATTCTATAATATTGATGCTTTCTATAGAAATCAATGTTTGTTTCTATAACAACCCGTGAATAACGTTTCGTTATATTAATTATTATTTTGTTAAATTTAAAACATATTATTGCAAAAAAACTTATTCTTCATTTAGTATCATAAAATACTAAATCATTGATTTCTAAACCAATAGAGTAAAAACTAAATACAATTCAAAACCTTCTTACGCTTGTACACTTACTCTATATAATTACTCAACACTTTATGATGATATCATATTTGTTAAAAAAAATCAATATCTTTTTGCTAATTTTAACAAACCATTAAATGGTTTAAAATATAATATAAAATCATATTTTATGTTTCTGAATTGTACCCTTTTATAGTATAATTTAATCCAATAAGTTAACCTCTTTTTAATGGACATATTTAATAAAATAAGTTAAAATTGTTATAATATGTTATATAAATTTATTATATATATGAAAAATGAAAGGATACGGATACGATGAGCAATCAAATTACAAAAGATGAGGCGTATGTTTTATTAAAAGAATATAATAAGGAAGATTTTCATATAAAGCATGCTGAAACAGTTGGTGGAGTAATGAAATATTTTGCAAATAAGCTCGGTTTAGAAAATGAAGCAAATTTCTGGGAAATCGTAGGATTATTACATGACCTCGATTTCGAAATGTATCCAAAAGAACACTGCATAAAATCTCAAGAAATTATGAAAGAAAGAAACTTAGATGAAAAAATTATTAGAGCAGTAGCAAGTCATGGATATGGCCTTACATCTGTAGATATAAAACCAGAGCATATAATGGAAAAAGTTTTGTTTGCAACAGACGAGTTAACAGGTTTAATAGGAGCTGTTGCTTTAATGAGACCTTCTAAATCAGTTCAAGATTTAGAACTTAAATCTTTAAAAAAGAAATTTAAAACGCCTGCTTTTGCTGCAGGATGTTCAAGAGAAACTATTCAACAAGGTGCAGAAATGTTAGGTTGGGAATTAGATTATTTATTTGAACAAACTATTTTAGCTATGAGAGAACTTGAAAAAACTGATAACAGCAAATAAAACAATGGGTCACTTCATACTTGAAGTGACCCATTGCTTTTTATTATTAATGCTTTATTTTATAGCTAATAAAGCTTTCTTACTCTTTTTAAGTTTATTTTTAATAATTGTATATATAATGCAAGAAGCTACCGTTGTAGGTATTACTACTACAAAAAATATTACTAAACGTGCTGTAACAGAAACTATTCCATATTTAGCAGCTAGCATTATCATAACTGTTAACACTAAGGGATGCATTAAATATATATAATATGAACTTTGACCAAAAAGTTTAACATAACTAAATTTATTTTTAAATATTTCCACAAGATATGTGCTCACTAAAAACACCATAAATACTGACACTGCTGAAAATACAAACCATATATATGTTGCCTTTGGCCAGTTAAAATAAGTCGCTAATGTATATAATATCCCAATTGCCATATAACTTATGACTACTAATATTTTATTTTTATTTACAAAAGTTTTGAACTTTTCTGTTTCAAGAGTAACATAAATTCCAAGCATATAAAAGAAAATATATTTCAAGAAAATTCTATCTGAAAGCTTGAAATTTAGTGTTCCTGCACATATGGCAGTAAATATTGCACCTATAATTAATATTAAAATCTTATTTTTTGAATTCTTTATTAATTTATAAAACAAAGGTCCCAAAAGATAAATTTGTGTAATAATTATTACAAAATATAAATGATAGGACATTGTACCTAATATCACATTTTTAATGAAAAATATAATATCAAATTTATATATACCAGCATAAATATATGCAAAATAATAAATACAACACCACACAAAATATGGTATTAATGTACTTTTTAATCTTTTCTTAACAAAATCAAAATATTTTAATTCCTTTTTCTCATAAGAAAAAAAGTTTGTTACGCCACTTAAAAATATAAAAACCGGTGTAGTAAATTTTAAACTTCTATTTAATAATAGCGTTACTATATGTGGGAAAGATCCCTGAACATAATCAGTAACACCTGTAGCAGTTATATGAACTGTTATAACCGCAAGACATGCAATAAATCTTATATAATCTAACTCGTATAATCTATTATTTTTAAATGTGTTTTTTTCTTTAACTTCTTTAGTAGCTGTATTTAAAATCATTAAATCACTCTCTCTATTTTAATTTTAACTTTGAATAGTTTATCATTTATAAAATGTTTTTGCAATGATAAAAATAGTGAAAGTATTCATTGATTTAGGTCATAATAAAAATGGGATGAATTTAGAAATTCCATCCCATTTTTATAATAATTCTAATTTGTATTTCCACTTTTAATTTGTTTTATTAAATATGAATATTTCTTTTGTGCTGCTTCAACATTATAAATCGCATAATCTATTAAATCCGGATCTGATACATTCTCAAAAATATTTTTAGCATCTTCCCATTCTTTTCTTGCAGTTTCAAGGTTTATGTAAATATTGTTCATTGGCTTTTCAATTTCTTTTGTTACTATCAATTCAGCCTTAAGATTGTTTAAAAATTTCTTTATATTTTTCAAATAAATATTATTATTAGTTATAGTGCTCATAATAAACCTCCTATACTATATTATAGACAGGAGGTAGTTAAATTATACATTAAATTCAGTAATATTTTTTCTATATCTATTAGGTACAAATTGAAACTGAAGTTCAATATTCGTTCTTTCTTTAATAGCTAAACCTGTAAAATATTGTTTCCATAAACTTTGAATTAATTTTTCATCATTAGAATATTCTATATTTTCTATATTAACATTTTCTATTACTTCCCAAAAGTTTTGAGAATAAACAACTGCTTTGTTACGCCTTATGTCATGGATAATAAATTTTTCATATTTATATCTGTCAGCAAAATGATCTACTATTAAAACAAGTAAATCACTGTCAGGCGAAAATTTAGCATAAAGAATTCCACCTATGTCTGAAAAGCGAAGTATACCAAGAAACCTATGCTCCTCTTTAAAAACTTTTAAAGAAGCTTCATTTAAGGGAAGTACTTTTTCATGGGAATAAAAATTCATGGTGTTTCGCCCATATTTAAATGCAAAAACTAAAAATTCAAGAATAATATTTTCTTTATTTTCAACATCTGATAAATAACAATAATAAATATCAACATATGCTTCATTAGATATTTTATTGTTTATGGCGTCTAAAACTACTTTAGCTTTACATGCATCGGTTTCAACTATTTCAAAATTATTTATAATAGACTGCTGATAACTTGACTTTTCAAAAATATTGCATGCATTTTCTTTTTTGTAATGATAATAAATACAGGTCAATAAACCTTCAAATGTTCCATCATATAAATAATCCATAAATACCTCTTATTACTGCATATAATCGAATATACTCATTTGTTTTTGAATTTCTTTAAACCTAAGTTCATTCTTGATTGCTTCTGGTTCTAATTTTGTATTTCCGTAATATTTGCCTTTTACTGTAATAAAATATTGTGCCCTTTTTAAAACTGTTTTCATTTTTCTTAAAGAATCATAAGAAAGTTCAGCATTTTTTCTTTCTTTAATTATTCTTTTTGCGCTTGTTACTCCAAGCCCTGGTATCCTTAAAAGTTCTTCATAGGATGCTTTATTAATTTCTATTGGAAATCTATCTATATTTCTAAAAGCGTACATTATTTTAGGATCAAATTCTAAATCGAGATTTCTATCTATTTCTGTAAAAAGTTCTTCTGATTTAAAATAATAAAACCTCATGAGCCAATCTGCTTGATAAAGTCTATGTTCTCTTTTTAAAGGAGGCATTGTACTTACTGCAGGTAAATTGGGAGATGAAATTACTGGTATATATGCAGAAAAAAATACACGTTTCATATTAAATCTATCATATAAATTTTGAGATACATTAAGTATTGTTTTATCAGAATCAGAAGTTGCCCCTATTATCATTTGCGTTGACTGCCCACCTGGCACAAAACGTGGTGTATTTTTAAAACTTTTTTTATCCTCTATTGTTCTTATAATTTCATTGTTTATTTGTGACATAGGTAAAATTATATTTTCAATTTTCTTTTGAGGAGCTAATATTTTAAGACTTTCCTTTGTAGGAAGTTCTATATTGACACTCATCCTGTCCGCCAGCATTCCTGTCTTTTGAATTAATAATGGATCTGCACCAGGTATTACTTTTACATGGATGTAGCCCCAAAAATTATACTTATTTCTTAAAAGCTCCAATGTTTTATATATGTTTTCCATTGTATAATCAGGACTTTTTACAACAGCAGAACTTAAAAATAAGCCCTCTATATAATTTCTTCTATAAAATTGAATTGTGAGTTCAGCTACTTCTTCAGGAGTAAAAGTTGCCCTTTTAACACTATTTGTCACTCTGTTTGAGCAATAATGACAGTCATAAATACAATCATTTGTTAATAAAATTTTTAATAAAGAGATACATCTTCCATCAGCTGACCATGTATGACATATGCCACTTGCAGCTGCATTTCCTATTCCACCAACTGTGTTGTTTTTTCTTTCTACTCCACTTGAAACACAAGAAACATCATATTTAGCAGCATCGGATAAAATTTTAAGTTTTTCTACTAATGTATCATTCATAATTCACCACATAGTTATTTATATTAAAGAATTATAACACAGCAAAATAGTTCTGTCAAACATTTGTTCGAATATTAGATAAATGAAATAACCTGTATCATATATTATATAATATGACTACAGGTTATTTCATTTAACTAATATCTAATTAAAATTTATTTTTTCTTCTTCAGTTCCACATATTTAATATTTTCATCAACTCTATATTTAACTATTTCTGTTATAAGTTCAATGGGTAATTCTTTATCTACAGGAAATTGAACAGCACCTTTTGAACTTTTATATTCAGTTAGCTTATGTTTAAAATTTTCTATTCCGCTTGGTCCAGGATAAAATCCAATATGTTTTTTATGTACTGCAAAATGAACAAGATTTCCATGAAATTTAAAAGTTGGCATTTGCCAGCTTATTACTTCTTCTGCATCAGGTGCTGATTCTTTAATAACTTTTCTTAAATTATGAAGTTTCTCCTGTATATCAGAAGAAAAAAGCATAATATATTCATCAACCGTTTTAAATGTATTTTTATTTTCTTCCATAGCTCAATCCTTTCTTGTTTTAAGCGTTACTTGCAGTTGAAGCTGCTGCACTTGATGCAATAATAGCTGACATAGCAACTTGCTGTGCTATAATAATGCTTGTTACACTGTTAACTGTAGCTAAATTTATAACATTTAAGGCATTTTGTTTTTTATATTCTTGTGAAACTAAAATAGCTGCGTACATTATTCTCTGTGTTTTTCCAATACCCATAGCACCAAATCCCTTAAAGCTAATAAGGTACTCATTAACCTCAATTATATCATTTATTATTTTATCCGTATCATCAGTTATCATAGCTAACACTCCTAATACGGAAAGCTCTATACCCGTACCAAATTTACAATCTTTTTCCTTTAATTCATCAAAAATATATGTAACCTTATCGCATTTTGTTTTAACATTTTCTTCTCCCATGGCTAACGTATGGCTCAATGACTGCACTGCATTAGCAGAGAAAAATCTACTTTTTAATCTTCCGTAACATCTTTCCATTTCTGAAATTGCATCATCAGGGGACAAATTACTTAAAGCAGTTATTACTGCAAACCCACAATCTTCCCCCGAAGTCAAGAAAGGATGTTCTTTTTTCATTTTAAGAAATATTTCTTTCGCCTTTTTAACTATTTTTTCATAACCCTGATATTCCGCCATATCAGCAATAATAAAAGCGGACAGAGGTAAATATGTGGAAGAATGAAATTCTTCTTTTAATATATCGTAAACATGTAAAATTTCTTTAAACTTCATATTAGAATTTTCCTCTATTGAGAGCATAGTAGCTAATGCTAAATATGGTACACTTCTAAAGTTTGAAAAAAGCCCAGTTTTATCTTTTATAATTTCTTTGCATGATTTAATTTTATCAGCATTTATTTCTAATTCTTTATCTGTATATATACTTGCACATAAAGGATACATTAAAGAATTGTCCCATTTAAAATTATCTTTCATAATATCTCTATTTTTAACAAAGAGTTTACATCTTTGTTTTAAAGAATCCAACATAATACATCCCTCCAATTGATTTAATATTACATATAATCTAATTTTCCAAACTATTTTTCTTTGCGCCAACGTTTACAACTAATATTATACACCCAAATAAAATATTCATCCATTAAAATTATCATATTTTCATTAACTAAAAAAGAAGCATCTCAAAAGAGATGCCAAAACCCTTTTCCTATTTTTTGCATTATAATTTATTGTTACCATAATAATTCTGACCATTAATCCTATCTCGTAAATGAGGTGGAATATAAATAATTTCTTCTTGATTAGGAACATCTGTTGCAGTTGTATTAAGATTATAATCAAATTTTGATGTAATATTTGGAAACAAACGTATATTGTAAACCGTTACTCTAAAATACTCTTTACTTTCTATTGTCATATTATAGGTAGTAAAATAATATTCAGGACCTTTAATTAGTTGCCCTTGAGGGTGGGCTACAGGCAATTCAATAAAAATCGGTTCTCGAGTAGTCTTAAATGATTTTACCGGTACTGAAGTTGTTGCTCCCGTTCTTGCATAAATAGTTATTAATGCATCTTCTACTGGTTCTTGACCACGATCTTCAAATACATATAATTCCATTCTCCCGTTTTCTTTATTTACAGGCACCTCACTTATAAAAATGTTTTTGTTATACATATTATGCTCATTGTAAAAACCACTATCTCTTTTATATCTATCATATAAATAATTCACTTCTTTTCTCTCCTTCAATTAATTTAATTCTATTTTTATAATAGAAACATACTACTATATCTTATGCAATTTAATATGAGTATGTAACTAATGACTGATTTGTTTAAAAGATTTTGTCAATTATATTTACTTAACAATTAATATTAAATTAAAGGACTTTGTTCAATTGTTTTAGCACAGTAATTTATTTTGGTAACTTTTTCGTGTTTAAAAATAAAAAGCTGCGTTGTGAATGCATAACGCAGCTTTGGTATTTATATGGTATGTTCTACTTTTCTTCTTCGAGATTTTCATGTGATCCATCACAGTATGGAGGATTTTTAGTATGTTTGCAAGCACATAAGTGAGATGTTCCATCTATTGTTGCTTCAAATTCCAATGGTTCAAAAGAAGTTTCTGCATGTGATCCATCGCAAAATGGTTGAGATTTAGCTCTTCCACATGTGCAATAATAATATTTTTCACCCTGTTTAAGCTGAACAGCAACAGGGGATGTAAATGCTATCTTAGGTTGATTTGGATTATCCTTGTTATTCATGTACATTTCTCCTTGATAATTTTTAATTATTATGTACATTTAACATATTTTTATTCTATAGCAAACTTTCATAAAACTTTTAAAGTATGTTTTAATTACCGCCAATAACTTTAACAGCCAATAACAATAGCACTAACATAATACTTGGTTTCACTATTTTACTTCCATTTTTCATTACTAAACCTGAACCAATATAATTTCCTATCATATTAGAAACTGCTCCAGCGATGCCAAGAGTAATAATTACTTTTCCATTTAGCAAAAATACAATTAAAGAAGTAATATTTGTCGTTAAATTTATTACTTTAGATTGTGCATTTGCAGTTTTAATGCTCAGCTTTGCACATATTACAAATGCTATAATAAGAAACGTGCCTGTTCCCGGCCCGTATAACCCATCATAACATCCTATAAAAAATGCTGAAATAGTAGCAGTTAAATATGTTCGCTTGTCCAAAGTAATTTCATCAGTTCCATCATTATTAAATAATTTCTTATTTAAAACAAGAAAAGCAGATATGGGTAAAACTATTACCATTCCATATAATATTATTTTTTCATCCATTAATAAAGATAAATTTGAACCTATGGCTGAACCTACTATAGCTGCAATAACAGATGGAATAGCTAATTTAAAATTAACTAATTTATTTTTTATAAAGCGAAATGTTGCTAATGAAGTACCAAAAGTTGAAGACATTTTATTTGTTGCTATTGCAGTATGAGGAGGTAATCCTGCAATTAAATATGCTGGAAGTGATATGAGACCTCCGCCTCCCCCTATAGCATCTATAAGTCCTGCAAAAAATACTAAAGGGCATACAATTAAAAATGTATTTAATGTTAATTCCATGATGAACTCCTATTTTAATCATAACTAAAATTTTAATATAATTTTTATCACACAAATTACTTTAAAAGTATATATTATTTTAGAAAGATTTTCAATAAATATTGTATTTAATAAAAAAGAAATATAAAATAAATTACGATATATTATTAATATGATTATAACTTCCATTTAATAAGAAAGAAGGTAATATCACTTGAGTATTCAAATCCCTGGATTTACATATGTTGAAATGCCAGATATTGTTACGGTTCACTTAGGTCCTCCAGATGTGGCTGCTGAAAATATAAATGTTAATTTTTTAGATTATATTAAAAATGTTGCATCAAGCGAATTATACCCTACTTGGCCGGTAAATGCACTTAGGGCTAATATCCATGCCATTGTATCGGTAGCAATGAATCGTGTTTATACAGAATGGTACAGAACAAAAGGCTATAATTTTGATATAACAAATTCTACAGCTTATGACCAAGCATTTGTACCAAACAGAGGAATTTTTGATAATATTTCTGAACTTGTTAATGAAACATTTGATAAATATATTATAAGAGAAGGAAGAATCGAACCTTTATTTGCACTGTTTTGTGATGGCCGTATATCTCAGTGTGACGGCATGTATCAATGGGGTTCAGTGGATTTAGCTAATCAAGGATATAGCCCAATTGAAATACTAAAGTATTATTATGGGGAAGATATAATAATAGCAACAAACGCACCTGTTGGAATTGACGTTGGAACATTCCCTGGTGACTTAAAGTTTGGTGATGCAGGTCCATATGTTCAAATAGCACAACTTATGTTAAACAGAGTAGGTTTAAATTACCCTGCAATACCTCAGATAGCTGTTGATGCATATTTTGGTCCTGTTACGGAATCTCATGTAATAAAATTTCAAGAAATATTCAATTTACCTGCAACTGGAATTATTGACAAAGGTACATGGTATGAATTAAGGAGGATATTTAATTCGGTAAATAAACTTGCAGAGCTTGCATCTACTGGTTTGTATATAGAAAGTATACCTGAAGAAGCTACATTACTACCTAATACTTATATTCAAATTATACAGTTTTTCTTAAATATTATTTCAGCTTATTATCCAACTGTTCCTGCTGTTGATATAAATGGAATTTTCGATTCACAAACACGTGCTGCTATAATTGAATTTGAAAAAACAATGAATTTGCCCCAAACTGGACTGATAGATGAAGAGACCTATAATGCTTTGCATTCAACTGTATTAAGTATTTTAAATACATTGCCTCCTTCTTCAATATATTTACCAAGAATGATATTTCCTGAGCTTGAATTAGTCAGAGGGCAAAATAGCACCTTTGTGTATATATTAGAGCAGTATTTAAATTTTATATCTACTTTAAATCCGTCAATCCCCAGAATAATCCCGAATAATATATATGACTCGCAAACAGAAGCTGCAGTTATAGCATTTCAAAATTATTATGGCCTTCCACCAACAGGAAGAGTTAATGAAGAAACTTGGAATAAGGTGGTTGAAGTTTACAGAGAATTAAGATTCGGAGAAACTGCTCAATAAAAAAATCACGAGACAGGACTTTGAATTTCAAGGGTACGTCCCTATGTATTCCAAAGTAATTTCATCAGTATATAAACTTAATGTAATTAAGTGCATATATTAATATGACTATAACTTTCAATTAATAAGAAAGAAGGTAATATTACTTGAGTATTCAAATTCCTGGATTTACATATGTTGTATTACCAGAAACCATTACTGTCCATTTAGGTCCTCCAGATGTGGCTGCTGAAAATATAAATGTTAATTTTATAGATTATATAAAAAATGTTGCATCAAGCGAATTATACCCTACTTGGCCGGAAAATGCACTTAGAGCTAATATCCATGCCATTGTATCAGTGGCATTGAATCGTGTTTATACAGAATGGTACAGAACAAAAGGCTATAATTTTGATATAACAAATTCTACTGCTTATGACCAAGCATTTGTACCGGATAGAGGAATTTTTGATAATATTTCTGAACTTGTTAATGAAATATTTGATGAATATATTATAAGAGAAGGAAGAATTGAACCTTTGTTTGCGCAGTTTTGTGATGGCCGTATATCACAATGTGACGGCATGTATCAATGGGGTTCAGTGGATTTAGCTAATCAAGGATATGCTCCAATTGAAATACTAAAGTATTATTATGGGGAAGATATAACATTAGTAACAAATGCACCTGTTGGAATTGACTTTGTTGAAACATTCCCCGGTGACTTAAAGTTTGGAGATATAGGTCCATTTGTTCAAATAGCACAACTTATGTTAAACAGAGTAGCATTAAATTTCCCTGCAATACCTCAGCAACCTGTTGATGCATATTTTGGTCCTTTTATGGAATCTACTGTAATAAAATTTCAAGAAATATTCAATTTGCCTGTTACAGGAGTTATTGACAAAGGTACTTGGTATCAATTAAGGAGGATATTTAATTCGGTAATTAAACTTGCAGAGCTGGCATCTACTGGTTTGTATATAGGAAGTATACCTGAAGAAGCTACATTACAACCTAATACTTATATTCAAATTTTACAGTTTTTCTTAAATGTTATTTCAGCTTACTATCCAACTATTCCTGCTGTTGATATAACCGGAATTTTAGATCCACAAACACGTACTGCTATAATTGAGCTTCAAAAAACAATGAATTTGCCCCAAACTGGACTGATAGATGAAGAAACCTATAATGCTTTGTATTCAGCTGTATTAAGTATTTTAAATACGTTGCCTCCTTCTGCGATATATTTGCCTATCGTATTATTTCCTGAGCTTGAATTAGTCAGAGGAAATAATAACACCTTTGTATATATATTAGAGCAGTATTTAAATTTTATATCTACTTTAAATCCGTCAATCCCTAGAATAATCCCGAATACTATATATGACACTCAAACTGAAGCAACAGTTATAGCATTTCAAAATTATTATGGACTTCCACCAACAGGAAGAGTTAACGAAGAAACTTGGAATAAAATTGTTGAAGTTTACAGAGAATTAAGATTCGGAAACACTGCTCAATAAAAAAATCAGGAGACGGTACTTTGAATTTCAAAGGTCCGTCCCTTTTTAATCTTTTATATTTCAAACCAATTCATAAAAGTAATAGCTTAAAAAGAAACTCCACTCTATATTATCAAATTTATAGTCCTTTATTTTATTTTTGAATTTTCCATCATAATTTCCCCTAAAATTAGTGATATTTAATTCGTAGTAATTAATATTAATATTTATCTATGTTAACTGTACAAATTAAATTGTTTTCTCCAACATTAACTCTCGCTCGAAACTTTCGTTTATAAGGTAGTGGATAATTAGGAAAATACTTATTTCATATAAGCCTGTTATTTAAATTTATTGCTTTACGTATTTAACTTCAATTTTTTGCCAATAAGAATTAATCAATCTCGTATCTTCAGAATCAATAGTAATAGTGGATTCAAATTCTTTTTTTTCATTTTCTTTTAAGGTTATCTTATCAGAAGTATAAGTTTCAGGTATTAAATTTATATATGGATATAGGTCACTATCTATTTTTGTAAATATAAGAATAATATCTACATCTTTATTAGTCCTATTATAAACTCTTGCCCTATAGGTTAATGTTTTAACTTTAGGATTTGAATTATCTATAGTATTAATTTCAACAGAAGGGTCATATACATCTAATGGATATATAATTCTATAGACCTTTTGAGATGCAAATAAAATAATTATAACTATAAAAAAAGATACAAACGTGCGAAGTACAAAAGATTTTATTGGATAGATTTTTGTAAATACAAATGAAACGATACAAAATAATAGTATGGGAAGAATTCTTTTAAATATATATAATATTAAAATATTGCTCATAATGTTACCCCTATCTTTTTATATAAATAATTTTATTTCGAGTTATTCATTGTTGCATATAATCTGAAGAATGCAAAATAATAAAACTCTAAGTAGTAAGGTCATAATTTTTTAATTTTGATAAAAACAATTTCTCAATTTATCGAGCACTATTAATTTAATAAAAAAAGTGTAATTAACAATAGCCCCATTGCTATTAAGGACTTATTTTTCATATTATTTTTACCCCCAATTATTTTGTACTATGTAGAGCAGATGCATGGACGAAAGTTAGTCCGTAACAATAGGAGCTGATTACAGCCCCTATTGTTTTGTATTTGGAACATTAATATATATTGAATTATCAGCTATCTTACGATATATATATATGTCATTTTGCTTCAAATTAAAGTAATAAATTTCATTATTGCTATGAACAATATACTCTTTAAATTCATTATTTAAAACATATACGTTATCATGAACTTTCTCATACTCGCCTTCTTGAATAATATTAAATTGTTTGTACTTGCAATAGTTATTGTCGCTAAAGACAAAATATTCTGCATCTTCAGTGATTGCTTCTCCTGTTATGTAAGTTCCTGTAATATCTTTATTTAATAGATAATTTAATTTATTTTGTTTCTCAACATTTAGAATAAATAACATAAATAATAGAATTATTAAAATAATGTATTTATAGTTTCTCGACAAATACCCTTCTGCATTAATAATAAATTTTTTCATATACCCCCCAACCTTTTTAGCAATGTAATATTAATAAATTATGCTCAATTTAACCATTCAATATATAGACAACTTTTAAACTCTATTTATTAACATTATTTTAATGCGTATATATTACGATAGTGATGTATTATTTGAATGAAGTGCACTAAATTATAATGTATGGATTCCCATGGGCTGGATAAATTTTTGTTATTTTATAATCTTTTATTAATTTCCAACTATCTTTAATTGTTTTTTTCAGAATTATCTCTTGAATAATTCACTGTTTCTGAATAAGTTATATCAACAATACTAAAGTTGTAATTTTTAAATTAAATTAGTTTACATTATAATACTGTTGCAAACTATAATTTAAATATTATGAATCAATTATGTACTTATTTCTTTTCATGATTATTATTGATTGTATCTACTATTATTATTGTACATATTACTACTATTGTACACAGTATTGATATTGCACTTACTACAATACCTATTTCTCCAGTTCCTGAACCGATTACACCTGCCACATTTATAGACAAGAATTCTACAGACCAATATACTATAATTCCTATAATTATATAGCTAACATATATCATTATATTTCACCTCCAATTCAAATTTGTTTTTCTATCCCCCTACAATATAGGAATATTACTATTGTGACGAAATATATAGAAAATACAAATCAAAATATTTTTTTGATAGACCTAATAATTAAAATTTTACTATATATTTTTTATTAATTGGTCATATCTATTTTCATTCTTATTAAATCCCAAATGACATCCCATTGTAGTTCCAATTAAAGAGCCATAGAATGCAGGTAAAGCATTTTCAAGTTTACTGAAATCACCATCTGTACCTACTATGATAATAAGCGTAGTAAACCATATGACTATGCTTATAATTACATCGCAGTATAAAACAAATTTTAATTTACCTTTTTTTCTTTTCTTCTCCCAATATTTAATGAATTTTTCATTATCCATATAAAATAACCTTGATATTTTACCTGGCTTTATCTTATTTGATTTAATTAGATATTGAAAAATTAAACTTATAATGAACAAAGCAATAACAAATATCATCATTGTTTTAAGTATTATTGCTTCGCTAAAGCCTAAACCTTCCCATTTACCCATAACAATCCCCTCAACTAATGAACATGATTCTACTGTTGTGATGAACCTTTATTTATATCCATAATTTTATACAATAATATGAAAGGCTGTAAAGCAAATCCCCATATTACAATCCAAATAATATTAAGCAAAAATAAATTTTTAATTCCCATATAGACAACAGGAATAACCATTATTAGCATATTAAATATTATAGAAAAAATTAGTTGCACTATAAATAGTACCGCATTCTTTACAGGTGTAGCGATATCTATTTTTAATAAATTGTTTATAATAATCTAAAAATGCTATCTTAACCTTACAATTACTACATCTTTTCAACATAATAAATCCATTTAGTTCCTTTTCTATTTTATTAAAAATAAGAAATGCACAATATTTTACAATTGTGACGTACTTTTCGAATATAGCGACATAAATATAAAATTATTCTGTATCATTGATTTCGATTATTTCTTAACTCTTTTAATATTAGTGATGTTGATATTCCTACAATTGCCGATAGATAAAGAATAGAAAATATAATCGTATAATAGTAAGAAAACTCAACCTGTCCTCCATCAAAAATACCTGAACTTAAAACTGATATTATAAAACCTAATATATATATACCTATCCCTAACATTACTGAATTCATATAAAATCCCTCCATTTGCTTAATTAAAAATTACTACTGATGCGACGTAATATATGAATCTCTTGCTACAAACATTTATCAAAATTATGAAGCAAAATTTTTTTGTACTATTTTATCTACTTCTGATACTGTTTCTTCTTTTAAGATAATTTTAACCATTACACCTGACTTGCTAAGTTTAAATAATTTACTTGCTTTAAATGTAAATTGTATTATATTTGGTGATATCCAACTATAACTTTGAATTTTAGACCATTTATGAAATGCTCCATTTACAAGTATTCCGTTTTTTCTTATTGATGAACCTTTGAATCCTCTAATGATATACACAATTGAAATTAACATACTGAAAACATTTGATAAAATATTTTCCATGGACAAATCATCAGTGTAATTTCTAAAAATGTTACGCTTCAAAAGCAGTCCAAATGCAACAAAGAAAATACCCCAAGTTACAACTTGAAACATACTAAATATATTCTTTTCCTTTGCAATAAGTTCTCCGCTACGTGTTATTGATTGCATTTCATATAATATAAGAATAATAGCAAAAATAATTAATATTATATAAATTCCCAAACCATTCACTTCCAATTCTAATCTATTTTACTATTCCCCGCTATATACGCTAATTTCCCTTATGTATGCCATAATTTCCAGCAAAACTAACCCAATTATTCCATAAGAGGCGGCCTAATAAATATGCCTTCATGAAATCAAAAATTTCATGATAAATAATATAAGTTGCTTATGTTGTTTCCTTCTCACCTATTACCTCATAATATTCTTGTGTGAACTTTACTTTTCTCCATCTTTCATTTTTCTGAACATTTTTTACATAATCGTATACATCAGGAATATCTTTTAAAGAAAAGTTTTCTTTTTTTATTGCTTGAACAATTTCTTCACTTTCCTCTGGAATAGTCTTTAAATAATTATTAAAAGATTCTTTGGTCATATAGCTTATACACTCCATTACACTTGAATCTTTTGTAACGGCAATGAGACTTAAAAAGCAAGTAAAATTTTCAGCAATAGGTTCAACATAGTGCTCACTCATACATGGGCTTATAACATAGATAGGACTATTCTCCAGGGTCTTATCATATTTTAAAGGAATTATACAAAAATGTATCCCATCAACTCCTAAATCTGCAAAGATAACAGCATCCAATGGAGTACAAAAATAATTTACAAATTCACCTCTACGCAAACCAATGTTTGATAAGTCTTTTTTTATTTCCTGAAACTTGTCAATTATATTCATTTCAGCACCTCATATTAAAAATGTTTTTTTGCTTTATTTTACTTTTATTAATACAATATTAAAATTTGCAAAGTAACCTTTTGTATTTTCATTCTATTATCGGTTCTATTATTTTCAAATTACCTATGTCAGGAGAACTCTTATTCCAAACATACATTATCATATACTTTTTATTTCTATTAATTAAACTATATTCATTTTGTGAAACTCTAATTTTTTTACCTTCTAATACTATATAGTATTTTGAATCCTCCTGTGTTTTTCGTTCTATTTCATATAAACCTGTAGTTGAAACATCTTTAGATTGATATCCTACTATCCAAAAAATAATTACAAGGGAGACCATTACTAAAATCGACCTTATTGTAGTTTTTAAAGTAAAAGTATGATTTTCCTTTTTTATTAAGGATTTAATAGATAAAAAAATATATATCAAAAACAGTATAGGAACTACAAAAATAGCTAAATTTACAGGGGCATACATCATTTCATGCAAGTTATAATTGAAATCAGCGATAGCTTGTATTCTTCCTAATTGCAAACCAATAAATGCAGTATATATGATGCCAAGCAACCAGTATAAAACATTTCTCTTCATTTTTAATAAATTAGTTTCTTCTTTATCCTGATGATTCATTTATACATTAATCCCTCCATTCATATACAACGCTTTTTATTGAAAAAATGTAGTAACTAAATCATGATTTATAACATTTTCACCTTTTACGCTTGCATTTAACGTTATACTTGTTAGAAATTCTTTAATTTCTTTAACTGTTAATCCATTTTTATTTATAATTATATCCCAATTAACTTCTAATACTTCTTTAGGCATTATTTCTTTACTAACAATGATTACATCGTTATATTCTATATCGTTTAATATTTCAATTTTATATTCAGGTTTAAGTGTCATTATGAAAATATTGCCTTCACTTTCATTTGCCAAAAATACACTGTAAGAAAACTTTGTTTTATTTGGTTCTATTTCATCTAAAGCATAGTTCCATCTGGTAATTGTTAATTCTTCATTTCCTCCTAACCTATAAGGTTTTATAAAAGTATTACTAAAAACAACCAATAACAAATATACAATAATAATATATAACACAGTTCTTTTTAACACCATTATTAATCCACCTACCGCCCAGAAACTGCTCCCTCACTTTTAAACTAAAATAATAAATCAGCCTTTAAGNNAAAATTATATTAATAGGCATCAGCCATAAAGTTCTAATAAATTTTCTTCTGTAACTTAATATCCAATAAATTAATTCACAACCCTTTCACTATATCTATATCAACGCTCTGATTAAAGCAGGTGTAGGCTTATGGTCTCCATTAATACCTATATCTTAATCATCTTTCCCAAGACCTATAATAGAAATTATTAAACCAAGAAGTGCTATTAAATATTCAACACCACCAAGATTGGAATTCTGGTCAACTGCAATTATTCCTCCGAATAAAGTAATATTTATTCCTAAAAGCATTATTTTCAAACCAGATTTACCTTTCCTTAAATCCGAAACGATACACCCTACTATCAAACCTAATATAGTCAAAAACAGTAATATTATTAGAACTCGTGCCATTTTGCTTTCTCCTTATTGATATTTCAATTTATCGAAACTAATATATAAAAGGTATATTCTACCGATATGACGCTATATTTGAATATTATAAAATATAATTTTATTTATTGATTAGCATATTAGTTCCAATTACAACCCTTTTTTCCACTAAATCGCTACTATTTAACCTATATGCTATATAAATTTCTGATTTACTATATAAACTTCTTATGTCTTGTTCGCCTAATCCTCTAATATCAAAAATAACATATTCATAACTTTCAGCAAAATCTTCAGTTTTAATATTATTCTGCGTCCAGCTCCCACCACTTGTTGACCTTACTCTATCGTACCTATCAATAATATATATGTCTGGTATAATTATTACTCTTTCTGTTGCTTTTTTTGAATTAGTTATTTTAGCATCAACATATAATTTCTTTAAATCATTAATAGTAGCACCTTCTGGTTTATTTGATTCAGTAATTTGGTTATACTCCTCTTCTGTAATATTACTTAATGTAATAGACGTTGTAATTTCAGGATTGCTTCCCTTACACCCTCCTAATACAAAAGAACAAATTAATAAAATAATAACTAATGGTATTGATTTTTTATAAACTGCCATTTTCATTCCTCCTATTCGCCATATTTATATCACCATTAATAAATACGCCACTAATTATCCCTGCTATATAAAGACATATTGAACCTACAGCTCCAGAAACAATAATAGTTAGTAATACCTTACCGATGTTTCTTCATTACCGACTTAACTCTGCTAAAAAACCATTATTACTATCCAATCTAACTTTATCGCCTTTATCATTAGTTAGCACAATTTCTTTAATAATTCCTGCTTCCCATCCATTCTGAGAAACTCTCCCACCTTCTACCCTATAGTCATTTAAGTTTAATGAAAATAATTTAGTCTCATTGCCTCTTAATTGGAAAATTGCCTTTTTGCCATCAAGTGTATAAAAACTAATTTCTTTAATTCCGTCCTGCCTATAATAACTACTATCAATGCTCAAGTAAAAAGTCCTTATTTCATTGCTGTAATTAGTTAGCTCAAATTCAGCATTAAATTCAGTAATTTTATTATTTTCTGACTTATATTCCATATGACTGTTTTCATTACTATATCCTACTGATAAAAGTCCAGGAGAATTTTTCTTTATATTTACCGCTATTGTACCTGTAATTAAATAAAATACAGTCATTAAAAATATAAAAATTAAGAATATTCTTGTTCTTCTCATATTCAAAAGGTCCACTGCATATTTTTCAACTATCAATAAACTGATAATAAAAGGCACTCCAAAATAAATTATCGTTAAATGAAAACCGCTATAATTATTACCAGTCCATGATTCTACCCCAATAAATTCTAATATATAATCGCCCAAAGCATGAGTATATTTTGTTGTAATCATCATATAAAAAAGAAGTGACATTAAAAATATCGTAACTACTCCTTTAATTTTATTACTCATTTCAGCCCTCCTTTTAATCAACTATATTTATTTGTGATAACTTGATACCTGGTACGGTCAAATATACGGTCAAATATAATTATTTAATATTTCGTTAACCCGTTCTTTATCATCATAATTGATACTTAAATCAAAAATGCTAAATTCAGTAAAAATTTTCAAATCATAATAAT
>DIVM01000237.1 GCA_002435835.1 Firmicutes bacterium UBA6132 | reverse complement strand
TCTTTCAGTATTGGAGAAAGTTCCGTCCTTTTCTGCAAATGATGCAGCTGGAAGTATAACATCAGCAAATTGTGATGTCTCAGTCATAAAGATATCCTGAACAACTAAGAATTCCACATTTTCAAGGGACTTTCTTACATGATTTATATCCGGGTCAGAAACCATTGGATTTTCACCCATAATATATAAAAATTTAATTGAACCATCATGAGCACCATTAAATATTTCAGGGATAGTCATACCAACTTTTGATGATAATTTTGTATTCCATGCTTTTTCAAATTTTTCTATAACTTCAGGTTTAAATACCTTTTGATAACCAGGTAAATCAGCTGGTAAACCTCCCATATCGCAAGCGCCTTGAACATTGTTTTGTCCTCTTAAAGGATTTACTCCTGCACTTTCCTTACCAACATTACCACATAAAAGGGCTAAATTAGAAACTGACATAACTCCTGCAGTTCCCGTTGTATGCTGAGTTATGCCCATCGTATAATAAATACCTGCTTTATCAGCTTCTGCATAAATACAAGCAGCTTTTATAATGTCTTCTGCATTTACACCACAAATTTCAGCAACTCTTTCAGGTGTATATTCTTTAATAATTTCTTTTAGTTCTTCAAAATTTTCGCATCTTTCTTCTATATATTCTTTATCTTGCAACCCTTTTTCAAGGATTACATTCATCATACCATTTAACAGGGCAATATTTGTACCTGGCTTAAGCTGTAAAAAAACATCTGCATAATCAGCAAGTTCGATTTTTCTTGGGTCTGCAACTATTAGCTTAGCTCCATTTTTTATGGCCTGTTTCATAGTTGATCCAATGATTGGATGATTTTCTGTAGTGTTTGATCCTATTACAAACATTGTATTTGTATTAAGTATTTCTTCTATGCTATTTGTCATAGCTCCACTTCCTAATGTAATTGCAAGACCTGCAACTGTAGAGGAGTGTCAGAGGCGTGCGCAGTGATCTATATTATTTGTGCCTATGACTGCTCTAAATAATTTTTGAAACAAATAGTTTTCTTCATTTGTACACCTTGCAGATGTAAGTCCTGCAAAAGAATTTGGTCCGTAATTTTCTTTGATTTCTGTTGCTTTTTTGCTAATATATCTATAAGCTTCATCCCATGTTGCTTCTTCAAACTTTCCATTTCTTTTTATAAGAGGGGATTTTAATCTGTCAGGATGATTTATAAACTTGTATGCAAATTTGCCTTTAACACAAAGAAGGCCATTGTTAATAGCATCCATAGCAGGCTCAACGCCAACTATTTTTTTACCTTTAACCACTAAATCAATTTGACATCCTACTCCGCAATAGGAGCATGTTGTCCTTATTTTGTTTGTTTCCCAATGTCTATAATGCTGATTTTTGGGGGTTAATGCACCAACAGGACATACTGAAACACAATTTCCGCATGAAACACATTTTGAATAAATGAGGCCCTCATTAAAAGGCGTTGCAACATTTGCTTCAAATCCTCTGTTTTCAAATCCTATTGCATTAGAGCACTGCAACTCGTCGCATACTCTTACACATAATCCGCAAAGAATGCATTTTCTTGCATCATAATCATAAAATGGGTTGGAGCTATCTATTTTTGGAGTGCGAAGGGCTCCTTTATAAGTTCCGTTTAATATGCCATATTCATAGCAATAATCTTGCAATTTGCAATCACCTGATTTATCACAGCTTAAACATTCCATTGGGTGGTTGGAAATAGTTAAATTTAAAACATCGCGCCTTGTTTTCATTACTTTTTCATTGTGTGTATAAACGACCATATTTTCTTTAACCATTGTACTGCAAGAAGTTACTAAATTTTTAGTACCTTCTACTTCAACTAAGCATAATCTGCATGCAGAAGTAGGCTTTAGTCTGTCGTCATGGCACAATGTAGGTATATCAATTCCTGCATTCTTGCATGCCTGGAGAATTGTTGTATTTTTTTCAACTTCATAGGTCGTGCCATTAATTATAATGTTCATGGTTACTCATCTCCTAAGAATCTTTATCTGCATTTAACTTATTTATTTTTTCCAATATTTCTTCCATATACAAAGCTTTTGTCCAGGATGTTTCTACAAATTTACCATCAATCTTGCTATATGGAGTTTCAGGATTATCTACATATAATAATTCTGTAGTCAGCCTACCTTTTAAGCATAATGGCCTTCCATTAGAAGGAGGTTTAGCAACAACAGCAATATTTTTATTGTTTTTTGATTTTATTTCAAACTCACAGCCATACTGACAGGATTTACAGTTTACAGTTAGAGAATTTCCTTCCCAAGATCTCAATTTATTTATTTGTCTTTTATCAACTAATGCTCCAACAGGACAAACAGAAACACATCTGTTGCATGATACGCAGCTTGATTCTTCTAAGTTTTTGTCTTCATCGCAAATTATTTTTGTATCATATCCTCTGTCTGAAAAGGAAAGAACTTTTCTGTCGCTTACTTGAGCACATGTTCTTACGCATTTCCCACACAAAATACACTTTGAATCATCCTTTAATATATATGGGCTTGAAGTATCTATAAGATTTGGTCTCATAGCATTATTGTGTTTTCTGAAATTCAAATCATATTCATAAGCATATTTTTGTAAATAACACTCACCAGCTTTTTGGCATGTAAGGCAATCATTTGGATGGCTATCCAACAATAATTGCAGTATACCTTTTCTGATTCTTACTACTTTTTCGCTTTCTGTAAATATGTTCATACCTTCTTTAACTTTTGTAGAGCATGAAGTTTCTAATTTTTTGCTTCCTTCTATTTCAACAATACATAATCTACAAGCCCCAACTACTTCTAAATCCGGATCATAACACAAAGCAGGTATTTCAATGTCAAGCTTTTTTGCTGCTTCAAGTATAGATATATCACTTGGTACTGAAATTTTCTGTCCATCTATGGTTACAGTTACATTTGTCATTCTGCACCTCCTTTATCTTTTTATAACCGCCTGTACTTTTTTAGGGCATGCTTCCATACATGCACCACATTTAATACATGCAAGCTTATTTATTATATGACGTTCTTTAGGTTTCCCTGATATACATTGTACAGGGCAAGCTTTAGCGCACATGCCACAGCCGATACATTTTTCTGTAATAAAATATTCCATAAGAGCTTTACATGAGCCAGCTGGACATTTATGATCTTTGATATGTGCTTCATATTCATCTCTGAAATATTTCAAAGTGGTTACTACAGGATTTGCAGCAGTTTGGCCTAATCCACAAAGGGACGCTGTAGTTATAGTTTCAGAAAGTGTCTCAAGGGTTTCAATATCTTGCTTTTCACCTTTTCCTTCAACTATTCTTTCAAGTATTTCAAGCATTCTCTTAGTTCCTTCTCTGCATGGAATACATTTTCCACAGGATTCATCAACTGTAAACTCAAGGAAGAACCTTGCTATATCAACCATACATGTATCTTCATCCATTACGACCATTCCGCCAGAGCCCATTATTGAACCGATTTTTCCTAATGATTCAAAATCTACAGGTGTGTCTATTAAGTGTTCAGGTATACATCCACCAGAAGGTCCACCTGTTTGTACTGCTTTAAATTTTTTACCATTTTGTATACCCCCACCAATATCGTATACGATTTCTCTTAGAGGCATTCCCATAGGAACTTCTACAAGTCCTGCATTTTCAACTTTACCTACTAAAGAAAATACTTTTGTTCCAGGGGATTTTTCTGTACCTATATTTCTAAACCATTCGACACCTTTTTGGAATATAACCGGTACATTTGCGTAAGTCTCTACATTATTTATAATAGTAGGCTTTTGCCATAACCCTTTATGTGCAGTTCTATAAATTTTAGTCATAGGCATTCCTCTTTTTCCTTCTATGGATTCAATAAGAGCAGTACCTTCTCCGCATACAAAGGCTCCTGAACCAAGTTTTAATTTTATATCAAAGTTAAAACCTGTGCCCATTATATTATTTCCTAAAACCCCAAGTTCTTTGGCTTGTTCTATTGCTATCTTTAATCTTTTTACTGCAGTAGGGTACTCAGCTCTTACATATATAAAGCCTTGATCAGCTCCAACAGCATATCCACCTATGGCCATTCCTTCTAATACAGAATGAGGGTCATTTTCTAAAATGGACCTGTCCATAAATGCGCCAGGGTCACCTTCATCAGCATTACAAATCATATATTTTTGGTCAGCATTGTATTTGAACGCTTCTTCCCACTTTTTGCCTGTAGGGAATCCTGCGCCACCTCTGCCTCTTAAATTTGATGCTTTCATATCCTCTATAACTTCAGCTTTTGATTTATTCATAAGAATATTTGCAAGTGCCGCGTATCCATCAACAGCAATATAATCTTCAATATTGCCTGGATTTATAATACCGCAATTTTTTAATGCAATCCTTGTTTGTTTTTGATAATATAAGTCACTTAATGCAATATTTCCATCTTTTATAGTAGTATTTACAGATTTCGCTAATCTTTCTTCCAAAAACGGCTTATGATAATTTTTAATTTGCTGTAATTTCTCTATAGTTACCAAAGTCTACACCTCATCTCTGTACTTTTGAAGAATTTCTTTAACATTTTCTTTTTGTACCTTAGCATATACGTTTTCATTTATTAAAATTACTGGCGCTAAACTACAATCCCCAAGACATCTTGTTGAGTCTATGGAAAATTTTAAATTAGGTGTAGTATTACCTGTTTTAATGCCAAGCTGTTTTTCAATTTCTTCAAGTATTGTTGTTGCACCCTTTACATAACATGCAGTTCCAAGACATACGCTAATAATATTTTCTCCCTTAGGTATAAAGGAAAACTGTGAATAAAAAGTTGCCACTCCATATATCTCTGACATGGGAACAAATAGTATTTTTGAAATCATTTGTAGCATCTCTAAAGGTAAATATCCGAAAATGATCTGTGCCTCTTGAAGCACTGGCATTAAAGCTCCTTTATCTTCCTTATGTTGCTCAACAAACATTCTAAAGGTTTCAATTTTTTCTTTGTTTTTCTCTTTATCAAAACTAAACTCCATTTACTATCCTCCATTTATTAGTCATCTTAGTCTTGTAATATTCATATAGACATTAATAATTAAATATTTTCTAATAAACTATTTTATAATAATTAAAGTTTACTGTCAATTTATGATATATAAGTAACAATGAATTGCGGTTAGATGTATGTAGTTTGAAAATATCGCACATAAAAAAATGGCAAGGGTTTTATTAATAAATGACCTTTGCCATCTTCTAACTTAATTTATTTAATAAATTTTAATTTTAATTTCTGTATCTTTTTTGTCTTATTCTAATTGGTTTTGGTTTTTCATTTATTTCATTACTGTTTTTATTATTATATGTATTAGATTTTTTATTGGAACTTGAATTTGATTGATTTTTATTGCTTGAGTGCTTTTCGTTTATGGCTTCTGAGTAATCATTAAAGTTATTTTCTTTTGATACATTAGTAGGTTTGTTTTCATAATTATTTTCATAATTATCTTCATGGTCATTATCATTATTATAAACATCTACGTTTTCTTCTTCGTCACTATCATTGCTACCATTACTATCATTTGAATTCATCATGTTGTTTATTAAAGGCATAAATGTTTCAATTAAACTACTTAAATCCATATCATTATTTTGATTGCTTGAGTTTTTAGAAGATTTACTTTTTTCAGAATTAGATATATTAGAAAATGAAGAAAGCATATCTCCTAAATTACCGTTTTTAAACATATCTTTCATTGCGTTAGCCATAACTTTTTCCATACCGTTTGCTAACATTGGTTGAGCTAACATTTTGCCAATAGGCATTTTATTTTTCATCATAAGGGAAGTGATTTTCTCCATTGATGATTTTCCACCTAAAGGTTCTATTGGAGCATAGTTTTGTGCTCTACTTAAAAAAGAATACATACCTAAAAGTGTGCTTGTTTTTTCTACAAGAGGTAGATATGTATTTATTTTTGAAACAGTTTGAGGTGAAGTTAATGGTGCGGCAGTTCTAACTAAATTTATAACATTTTCTAAATTTTCAGGACTTGATAATATTCCTGTAGACATAGCACGAGCGGTTGTTGACAGTGATGTTGTAATAGAAGAAAATTGTCCCTTGCCCAAAATATACCTAAAAGCCATAAAATAAAATATCATTGTAATTGGAATGGTTATCACCTTCTCATTATTTGAATATTATATTGTATGTGGTTATTTCAATTGTGTTACAAATATCTTGAAAATTAAGTTGGAATTCTTTTTATTTAAATGCATATTATGTAATAGAAATGGAGGGAGTAGTTTTATGGCAAATATTTTTAAAAATTTTGATGATGAAAATAAAAAAGGATCACAAAACAATCAAAACAATAAGTCTAAAAATATGACTAACAACAAAAAGCCAAATAATTTAGAAGATGTTGCTGCTAACGACCAATTTAATCAATTTAAAGAAAAGTATAAAAATAAATCTGAGGATGATATTTTAAAAGATGCAAAAGAATACAGCAAAAAGCTAAAAGAACAATATGGTGAAGAAGAATATCAAAAAAAAGTTCAAGAGTTAAAAAAATTTGAAATGTTTTTAACTCCAGATCAGAAAAAGAAAATGAGAAAATTTTTAGATGGTTTAAAATAATGGGTGTATATCACCCGTTTTTTTTATTTAAATTATAAATCTGATGTATAAATATAAAAATATTTAAAGTGCATCATTACTATTTTGTAAGAAATTGTAGATAAAAATAAGCATATGATTTTTTGAAGTATTTCTTTTGTAATTTATTTGTTGAATACAGTTATTTTGTTAAAGTTATAATTACATTTATTTAATGTTAAAACAGAAAAAGGGTAGTTTCTTATATATACAAACTTTTCTTTATGTATTCAAATTAGATAAAAATGGTAAATAAATTAAATATTGACAGTTTATAATTATTCAACTATAATTATCTTGTATAACGATAATTTATTTGGAGGGACAAATTATGAAAAGGTTTTTTAGTATGTTTTTAGTAATATGCATGGTTTTCAGTATGGCAGGTTGTAGCACAAAAACAGATACTCCTGCTCAAACACCAGCAGCAACTGGTTCTGAAACACCAGCAACAAGCGAACAACCGGCAACAGGCGAAACGTTACCATACGATGGCAAAGGTAAAGTAGCTATTGTTACTAATACTCTTTCTCAAAATGAAGAAGAGTATCGTTCAGCACAAGAAATGGTTAAAAGATATGGGGATGAAAAAATAGTTCACGTTCTTTGGCCTGATAACTTTATGGCTGAACAAGAGCAAATGGTTAGTATAGTTGCTAAATTAGCAGCTGACCCAGAAATAAAAGCATTAATTATCAACCAAGCTGTTCCAGGAACAAATGCTGCAGTTGATAAATTGTTAGAAACTCGTGATGATATGTTCATTGTTTATTGTACACCACAAGAAAATCCACCAGATGTTTCTTCAAGAGCTGATTTAATTTTACAACCTGATGAGTTACAAATGGGATACAATATTCCAGAACAAGCTCAAAAATTAGGAGCTAAAACTTTTGTACACTATTCATTCCCAAGACATATGTCTCAAGTTCTTCTTTCATCAAGAAGAGAAATTATGAAAGAACAATGTGCAAAATTAGGAATAGAGTTTGTTGATGCAACGGCACCAGACCCAACAGGTGACTCTGGAGTTACAGGAGCACAACAATTTATACTTGAAGATGTTCCAAAAATGGTAGCACAATATGGAAAAGATACTGCGTTTTTCTCTACTAACTGTTCAATGCAAATTCCTTTAATTAAAGCAAGCGTTGATGCAGGCGCAATATATCCACAACCATGCTGTCCATCACCATATCATGGATATCCAACAGCTCTTGGTATCGAATCAGGAGATTATACAGAAGATAGTTTGAAAAATGTAATTTCTCAAACAGCAGCAAAATTAGACGAAAAAGGTGTTCTTGGCAGATTCTCTACATGGCCAGTTCCAGTTGCAATGATGGGAACAGTAGCATCAACTGAATATGCTATAAAATGGATGAATGGTGAAGTTGCTGATACAAATACACTTGATCTTAAAGTATTAGAAGAATGTATGAAAGATTATGCAGGCGTTTCAGTTGTAACAAGTCCATATGCAGAAACAGCAAATGGAACTACAGTTACATATGATAACTATAGACTAATAATAATGGATTTCTTAACATATAGCAAAGATATGATAATCAAATAATTTTTATATTTAATTTTTAAATATGAAACAGGGGAATGAAACAGGATTTCTGTACAAATGAACTTCTGTTTTATTCCTTTTATAATGTCTTAACGGCCAAAAAATTTACTTGGTGACTTTTTGGTGAAAGTTATGACATGCATCAGCATTCTTCGAATGTAGGTTAATCATAATTCAACTAAAAATAAAATTTATTAGGAGGTAATATTTTGAGTGATAACCTTCTCAACATTAAAAATGTTTCTAAAGAGTATTACGGAAATAAAGTATTAAAAAATATAAATTTACAATTAAAAAAAGGCGAGATACATGCTCTTATAGGGGAAAATGGAGCTGGTAAATCTACTTTAATGAACATACTTTTTGGTATGCCTGTTATTCATACAACAGGTGGATATGATGGATCAATAGAAATTGATGGTAAAGAAGTTAATATTAAAACTCCTCATGAAGCAATAGATTATGGAATTGGAATGGTACATCAGGAATTTATGTTGATTCCCGGGTTTACTATAACAGAAAATATTAAATTAAATAGAGAAATAACGAATCCAAACATAGTAAGCGGTATTTTTGGTAAAAGATATGAAACTCTCGATAATAAAAAAATGAATGAAGATGCAAGAAAAGCACTTGATAAACTGGATATGAATATTGAAGAATATGCAAAAGTTGAAGGACTACCAGTAGGACATATGCAGTTTATAGAAATTGCACGTGAAATTGATAAGACTGGCATTAAAATCCTTGTATTTGATGAACCAACTGCAGTTTTAACAGAAGCAGAAGCAAAAAATTTACTAAATGCTATAAGAAAGCTTGCAAAAACGGGAATAGGAATAATTTTTATAAGTCATAGGCTTGATGAAATTGTTGAAGTTGCAGACAAAGTAACAATTTTAAGAGATGGAGAGCATGTAGTTACAAAAAATATAGAAGACACAAGTACAGTTGATATAGCTCAACTTATGGTAGGAAGAAAAGTGTCTATTGAAAGAAATAAAGCTGTTAGTAGAGAAATAACTGATGAAACTATACTTAGCATTAATGATTTGCATGTTGCTATGCCTGGTGAATATGTAAAAGGTATAAACCTTGAAGTAAAAAAAGGTGAAATACTTGGCATTGGAGGATTAGCAGGTCAAGGAAAACTCGGTATTGCTAATGGTTTAATGGGTATATATCCTTCAAAAGGAGAAGTAATTTTTAATGGAAAAAAATTAACATTGAATGATCCAAAGCTTTCAATTAAGGCAGGTTTAGGTTTTGTAAGTGAAGATAGAAAAGGAATTGGCCTTCTCCTTGATGAATCTATTGAGTTAAATATAGCTTTTACTGCAATGCAAATAAATAATGACTTCTTAAAAAATTTTGGTTTAATTAAACTTAAAGATACAAACCAAATAAGGAAACATGCAATAGATATGATAAAAGAACTTGATATAAGATGTACTTCGCCTGCTCAGTCAACTGGAAGGCTTAGCGGAGGAAATCAGCAAAAGGTTTGCGTTGCAAGAGCTTTGTCACAAAAACCAATACTTTTATTTGTTTCAGAGCCTACAAGAGGTATTGATATAGGAGCTAAAAAATTAGTTTTAGATGTTTTACTAAAATTGAATCAAGAATTTGGAATGACTATAATTATGACATCTTCAGAACTTGCAGAATTACGAAGCATATGTGATAAAATAGCGATAATATGTGAGGGCAAAGTCGAAGGGGTTCTTTCTCCATTAGCTTCAGATGTCGATTTTGGATTGATGATGTCTGGTAGCCGCAAAAAAGGTGAAGAAAGGGGTGTTTCTTAAATGACAGGTACAACGGAAAATAAAATAAATTTAAAAGATGTGGTCAGAAGCATTGGTTTACCTACAATTATTATAGCATGTTTTTGGGTTGTTACGCTTATAGCAGGAGCTTATTTTGATATTTCAATTGGTACATTATTAAGTGATACTCTTAAAAGAGCTGGCATGAACGGAATACTTGTACTTGCTATGGTTCCTTCCATACAGTCCGGTACAGGACCAAACTTTGCACTTCCAGTAGGTGTAGTTTGTGGTTTGTTTGCACTTGTATGTTCAATTGAATTTGGATTTACGGGCTTATCATGGTTAATAGTTTCGGTTGTTATAGCAATACCAATTGCAGTTGTAGTAGGTTATTTTTATGGAAAACTTCTTAATGCTGTAAAAGGTTCAGAAATGACTATTGCAACTTATACTGGATTTTCAATAGCAGCTTTAATGTGTTTAGTGTGGCTTATGGTACCATTTACAAGCCCTAAAATGGGTTGGTTCATTGGAACAGGATTAAGGGAAACTATACAGCTTGATGTAGTTGGCGGAGCTCAAATATTAAATAATTTTTTAATGTTTGAAATTGTGGGTGTAATTGTACCTACAGGTTTATTGATGGTATTCTTATTTTTCTGTTTATTAGTTTGGTTGTTTTCAAAATCAAAAACAGGTATTGCCATAACAGCTGGAGGAATGAGTGCTAATTTTGCAAAAGCAGCAGGTTTAAATATTGATAAAAACAGAATAATTGCAAATATTATTTCAACAGTGCTGGGTGCAATAGGTATAATAGTTTATTCTCAAAGTTATGGATATGCTCAGCTATACGGTGCACCTTTAATGATGGCATTTTCTGCAGTTGCTGCAATTTTAATAGGTGGAGCTACAGCATCAAGGGCAAAAGTTTCTAATGTAATTATAGGAGTTATATTATTTCAAGGATTGTTGACAACAGCACTTCCTGTAGCTAATAAAATATTTGTTGGTATGGATTTGTCTGAAATAATGAGAATGGTAGTTCAAAATGGAATAATCCTTTATGCTTTAACACAAGTAAAAGGAGGCGCAAAATAATGCAAAATATTACTGGTGAAAGATTAAATGCAAGGAAAGATACGTCTTCTTGGATATTGGACAATATAGTTACAATTATATTCATTGTTTTTACAATATTCGGTTTTGTTGTTTCAACAGGTGTTTCTGTAAATTATTTTTTAAATGAACTTACAAGTAGGTTGTTCAGAAATGCATTCTTAGTATTATCTTTGATAATACCTGTAATAGCAGGATTAGGACTTAACTTTGGTATAGTTATAGGTGCTATGGCTGGTCAAATTGCTATAGCTTTTGTAAGATATTTTGGAATTGGTGGAGTACACGGGTTGTTATTATGCTTTTTAATATCATTCCCATTTGCTGCTTTATTCGGATATTTTGCAGGACTCTTATATAACAAAACAAGGGGCCAGGAAATGATAGCCAGCTTAATAGTTGGATATTTTGCAAATGGTATATATCAATTTTTATTCTTGTTTGTTGTTGGAGCTATAATTAAGGTTAATCCTACAAATCCTTTAGTTAATCCAAGCGGTATAGGTGTTAGGATGACTGTAGACTTAGGTGCAGCTAAAGATGGCGGAATGAAATATGCACTTGATAATATTATGAAAATTCCATTCATGTGGGCAGTTTTGATTGTAGCTGTTGTTATATTATGTTTAATATTTATTAGTTACAAAAAAAATAAAATAAAATCTAATAAAAATATCATGTTTTATTTTAATGTTTTAGCATGTTTAATAATGATAGGAATTAGTGTTGTTTCCATAGCTACAAACAATATCCTTATGCAAGTAAATAAAGTTCCTGTTGTTACAGCTATGTTAGTTATTGCACTTTGTGCATTTAATGAATTAATAATGAAAACAAAGCTTGGACAGGATTTCAGAAGTGTTGGGCAAAATCAGCATATAGCTGAATCATCAGGTATAAATGTTGATAGAACAAGAATAATTGCTACAGTAATGTCCACGGTATTAGCAGCATGGGGTCAAATAATATTTTTACAAAATATGGGTACATTGAATACATACAATGCACATACACAAATAGGTATGTTTTCAGTTGCTTCATTGTTAGTTGGAGGAGCTTCAACATCAAGGGCTAATAATAGACATGCCATAATAGGTACATTGTTGTTTAACTCTATGTTCATAATGTCACCTGAAATAGGTAAAGCATTATTTGGTAATGCTCTTTTAGGAGAATATTTTAGAACATTTATGGTTTATGGAGTTATAGGTCTTGCTTTAGGTCTGTATGTATGGAGACAAAATAAAAAATCAAGAATAACAATTGATTAGTTTTTTGAATGATAGAAGATTTGGGGAAACTCAAATCTTTTTTTTGATTAGTTTAGGTATTTGGTTTTCGTATCCTTTACGTTTTCGTGGCGATTAAATTATAATATTTTTCCTTCCTGACAACATTTTGGGAATTGTAACTTCAAGAAGACAAACATTAATGTGATATGCTGACCTTATGGTGAAGTGCACCCTAAAGTTGAACATTATAATAATATATGCCAGTGTAACTATACACTGGCATATATTATATAGCATTGTTTTGATACTTAACTGGGCTTTACCAGTTTAAATTTTGTTTAATTCGATCATTATTATAATATTCTATATATTTTTTTATTCTTTAGTTTAATTTTTAAAGTTGAGGTTTTATTAGTTTAAAAACTAATTTTTAGTATAATCTTTATGTGTTGTATTTATGTTCGTATACTTAATAGACGGCCCTCCTTGTCTTAATTTAATTAAAAATATATATTACACTTATTTAAAATATTTTACATAAAAGGAAAATAGCAAGTTTAATACCTTTATATAACATTGTAAACACTGTTTTCTATATGCTAACATTAAATGA
>DIVM01000369.1 GCA_002435835.1 Firmicutes bacterium UBA6132 | reverse complement strand
TAGTTAAAAGCTGTTTTTGACCTTGAGATACATTGCTTGCATCTTCATTTAATTCCATTTGATAACCACCAGGAAGTGTATTAATAAAATGATGTGCATATGCTGCTTCAGCAGCTTTAATCACTTCTTCATCTGTTGCATCTAGTCTTCCATAACGTATATTTTCCATAATTGTTCCTTTAAACAGCCACGTATCCTGAAGAACCATACCAAAATTTTCTCTTAAGTCAATTCTGTTAAAATCTTTTATATTATGGCCATCTACTTTAATACAACCGCTATTTACATCATAAAAACGCATTAATAATTTTACCATTGTAGTTTTTCCTGCGCCTGTTGGCCCGACAATGGCTACCATCTGTCCAGGTTCTACATTGCAGCTAAAATCATTAATGATAATTTTTTCAGGGTCATAACCAAAATGAACATTTTCAAAAGTTACTCTACCTTCAACCTTATCAAGTTTAACAGGGTTTTCTGCTATTACATCTTCTTCTTCTTCATCTAAAAATTCAAACACTCTTTCGGCAGCTGCTGCCATTGACTGAAGCATATTAGAAACCTGAGCCACTTGTGCAATCGGCTGTGTAAAGTTTCTTACATATTGAATAAATGATTGAATATCGCCTATTTCAATTATACCCTTAACTGTAAGTATACTTCCGCTTATAGCAACTGCAACATAACCTAAATTCCCTACAAACATCATTACAGGATGCATCATACCGGACAAAAATTGTGATTTCCATGCAGATTGGAATAATACAGAATTTGTTTCATCAAATTCTTTAATTGCTTCTTTTTCTCTGCTAAATGCTTTAACTATATTATGACCGCTATATACTTCTTCAACTTGACCATTAATTTTTCCTAAATATTTTTGTTGGGTAACAAAATATTTCTGTGATAACTTCATTACAATACCAATAAGTGCTCCTGACACAGGCAATATTATAATTGCAATAAGTGTCATCAAAGGGCTTATGCTGAGCATCATAATTAAGATACCAATAATGGTAATTACAGAAGTGATCAGCTGAGTTACGCTCTGATTTAAACTTTGCCCTAATGTATCTATATCATTTGTAATTCTTGAAAGCACTTCACCAACTGTTTTTGTTTCAAAATATTTTAAAGGCATTCTGTTAATTTTCCCTAAAATTTCTTCACGGAATTTAAACGCAAGTTTCTGAGAAATACCAGTCATAATCCATCCCTGTACAAATGACAATATTGCACTTATAACATATAAACTAAGAAGCAAAATCATCATCTGGCCAATTTTATCAAAATTAATACCGCCGTTTCCTGAAATTTTAGCTACTAAACCATTAAAAAGTTCTGTAGTCGCTTTTCCAAGAACTTTAGGACCTATAATGTTAAAAGTTGTTCCTCCTATAGCAAAAACCAAAACAAATATTAATCCTACCTTATACATTCCCATGTATTTAAGTAATTTTACTATTGTTCCTTTGAAGTTTTTTGATTTTTCGCCAGGCATCATACCAGGTCCTGGTCCACCAAACCCTACTGGTCCTCTTTTTACAGGAGTTCTTCTATCTTCACTCATTATATATTACCTCTTTTCAATTCTGCTTCAGATAATTGTGATTTGGCAATTTCAATATAAGCTTCACAACTTTCTAACAACTGTTCATGCTTTCCAATTCCCACAATTTTACCTTCGTCTATTACTATAATTTTGTCTGCATTCAATATTGTGCTTATACGCTGAGCGACAATAATGACAGTTGCATCTGATATTTTTTCATTTAATGATTTTCGTAAAACTACATCAGTTTTATAATCTAATGCTGAAAAACTATCATCAAATAAAAATATTTTTGGTTTTTTTGCAATGGCTCTTGCAATAGACAAACGCTGTTTCTGTCCTCCAGATACATTTGTTCCGCCTTGTGATATATTTGATTTATAATGTTCATCTTTAGTATCAATAAATTCTGTAGCCTGAGCAATTTGAGCAGCCTCTTTCATTGCATCCTCTGTTATCCAAACGCCAGCAAATTTAATATTAGACTCAATATCACCTGAGAATAAAACTCCTTTTTGAGGGACAAAACCAATAAGGCTTCTTAATTTATTTTGCGATAAATCCCTTATATCAACTCCGTCTACCAAAACTTTGCCTTCTGTTACATCATAAAATCTTGGAATTAAATGAATTAATGTTGACTTTCCGCTACCTGTGCTTCCAATAATTGCAGTTGTCTGACCAGGATATGCAGTAAAAGAAATATGCTCTAATGCATTTTCCCCTGCCCCAGGATAACGAAATGATACATCTTCAAATGAAACTGTTCCGTCCCAATCTGATTTAATATCATCTTTTAGGATTTCTTTGTCATTAATCGAAGCATTAGTATTTATAACTTCATCAATTCGTGTTGCTGCAACACCCGCTCTAGGTAGCATAACAGAAATCATTGTTAACATTAAAAATGACATTACTATCTGCATTGAATAAGTTATAAAAGCCATCATATCTCCAACTTGGAGATTACCTAAATCAATTCCTTTAGCGCCAACCCAAACTATTAACACAGTTATTCCATTCATTATAAACATCATAACAGGCATCATGAAAGTCATAACCCTGTTTGTAAATAATTGAGTTGACATCAAATCATTATTAGCTTCTGAAAACCTCATTGCTTCATGTTTTTCTCGGGTAAACGCTCTAATTACCATAATGCCTGTTAGTATTTCCCTTGAAACAAGGTTCAATTTATCAACTAAAGTCTGCATCATCTTAAATTTTGGCATTGCAACTGATATAAGAGTTCCAACCAATAGTAATATTGCTCCTACACCAACTACAATAATCCATCCCATTCCTGTATGTGTGCTAGCAACTTTTATAATACCTCCGATACCAAGAACAGGCGCATAAAGAACCATTCTAAGTAGTATAACTGATACCGTCTGTATTTGCTGTATATCATTTGTACTCCTTGTTATAAGTGAAGCAGTTGAATATTGGTCCATTTCAGCATTAGAGAAAGAAACAACTTTTTTAAATACTCTTCCCCTTAAATTCATACCAAGTTTAGCTGCTGTATATGAAGCTATCATTCCGGCAATTATAGCTGCAATCATGGAAATTATTGATAACCCTAACATTTTTGCTCCTGTATTAANNGCCTAAATCTATGCCTATTGCTTTATATTCATTTTGTACAAATAAAAGTGCTTTTTGAGAAATAATAGAATCACTTAAATCGCCCATTTGATTTTTCACTTGTTCTTTCATTTCAAGAACAGTATCTTTGCTCATTTTTTTAGAAGCAACCATAGCTTTCATAGTTTCAACGTCAGTTTTTCCCGAAATTTCAATATCAGAAATAATAAGCATAGGAAGTCCTAATATATTATTGAGTTTGTCAATTACTTCTTTGTCAGATGTATTCAAAACATAATTACCAGCATCATTTATTATGTATGCATCATTTAATGTTTGTGCTTCTTCATCTGTAAGGAATANNCATTTCATTTGGTGCTAAATTTTCAATACCTTTCTGTTGTATTCCAACATCTACAATATCTGACATGTACGTAGGTAATGCCAAATCGCAATACGCCTGTAATATAAGAAGTAATATAATTAAAAATATTGCTTTTTTTGATTCACTTAAATATTTAAATAGTTTTGTCATTTTATCTCTCTTTTCGTTCTATTTCAAATTCGTCTTCCATAATGTCAGACATTTCATTAATTAATTCAATTAGTTGAGAAATTTTTTGATCTCCCATACGTATAATAATTTTTTCCACAAATTTATTTAAGTAACTTGCTGCACTTAATCTCTTCTCATTCCCTAAATCTGTTAAAGTAACATATGTGTTTCGCCTATCAGTTTTATCAACTGTCCTAATGATTAATCCTTTTTCTTCAAGTTGACGCAGCATCCTTGATATTGCAGATGTAGATATTTTTTGACCTTTTGCTATATCTGAAACACAAATCCCACCATTATTACCATTACTTTCTGTATACTTATTAATCATCTCAAGCGTAAAAAATTCACCCTTTGATATATCTTCAAATATCATTGTAAAACTTGCCTTTTTCATTCGATGAACTGCTTGAATCATACTTATTTTAAAATCATTATTTAACATTTTCACACTCCATTCTCTTTATAAAATATTACTTAACCATGTTAACTATTAACATAGTAAAATTGTATCATTGTTAACTATTGTTGTCAATAAATATGTTATAAGTAATTTCAAATTCTAAAAGATTCATTAATCAAACAAAATACAGACATTCAGAAATAACTAATTTATATAAATAATGAATAATAGTTTTATAATATTAATTTTTATGCTATACTACTTGAGAAAACAAACAATATAAAAAACATTTTGTTAGATTGTAAAGGAGAAATATATGGAGAGATTAATAGGTACTGTTTCAAGAGGAGTTCGAGCACCGATTATACGTGAGGGAGACGATATCGCTGAAATTGTTATTAAAAGTGTTCTTGATGCAGCAAAAAGTCATGGATTTGAATTACGTAATCAAGATGTAATTGCAACAACTGAAGCAGTAGTTGCCCGCGCACAAGGAAATTATGCTACTGTTGACCAAATAGCAGCTGATGTTAAAAACAAATTCGGAAATGAAACTATCGGTGTGATATTCCCTATCTTAAGCCGTAACCGTTTTTCTATTTGCCTTAAAGGAATTGCAAAAGGCGCTAAGAAGATCGTTCTTATGTTAAGCTATCCTTCAGATGAAGTAGGTAATCACTTAGTTGATCTTGATACATTAGATGAAAAAGGCATTAACCCATGGACTGACATTTTAACAGAAATAAATTACCGTGAACTTTTTGGATTTCGAAAACACACATTTACCGGTGTTGATTATATTGAATATTACAAAGAACTTATCCAAGCAGAAGGTTGTGAAGTTGAAGTTATACTTGCCAATGATTGCCGTGCAATCTTAAATTATACTGATTATGTTCTTAACTGTGACATTCATACTCGTTTTAGAACAAAGCGTTTATTAAATACAGCAGGTGCAAAGTTAGTATTTGGCCTTGATGATATTTTAACTGCTCCGGTTAATGGAAGTGGATATAACGAAATATACGGTTTACTTGGAAGTAATAAAGCTACAGAAGAATCAATAAAACTTTTCCCTCGTGATTGCATGCCAGTTGTTGAAAAAATCCAAAATGGTATCTTTGATAAAACAGGAAAAAATGTTGAAGTTATTATTTATGGCGATGGTGCGTTCAAAGACCCAATAGGTAAGATATGGGAATTAGCAGATCCAGTGGTTTCACCTGCTTATACTTCAGGTTTGGAAGGCCAACCAAATGAAGTTAAATTAAAGTATCTTGCAGATAATGATTTCTCTGAATTAAGTGGTTCTGAATTAAAAGAGGCTATTACTGCTTATATTCGTCAAAAAGACAGCAATTTAGTTGGCAACATGGTATCTCAAGGAACAACTCCTCGTCGTTTAACTGACTTGATCGGTTCACTATGTGACCTTACTTCAGGCAGTGGTGATAAAGGTACTCCTATAGTTTTAGTACAAGGATACTTTGATAATTACACAGAATAAAAAAATAAATAATTAAAGGCTATTGGCAATTCGCCAATAGCCTTATCTTGTATTTAGATACTTTCATTCCTTATGGAATATAAAATCAAACTTATTCTATTTTTGAACTATGTTCTTTATTTATCTTATTATCTCCATTACCATTATCACTGAAATAATCCTTTTTCAAGTTCACTACTACACCACTTAAGCATATTAGACCTATAAGGTTAGGTAATGCCATTAATCCATTAGCAGTATCAGCTAAAGCCCACACAAATTCCAAACCTCCCATTGATCCTATTACGATGAAAATAATCCATAATATTCTAATAGGTTTAATACATTTTTGACCGAATATGTATTCCCCTGCTCTTTCACAATAATAGTTTACTGATATTAGGCATGAATAACCGAATAATACAGCTGAAAAAAGAACAATATAACTTCCTATATTACCAGGTAAAGTTGCATTAAATGCTCTCATTGTAAGTGCAACACCTGAAACACCTGTAGTCCATTCACCAGATATGACTATAGTAATAGCTGTAATAGTACAAATTATAATTGTATCAATAAATACTTCGGCAACACCCCATATAGCCTGTTCTATAGGATGGTTAACTTGAGCACTACTATGTATTATTGGCGAACTTCCCATACCAGCTTCATTTGAAAAAAGACCTCTTGCAATACCCATTTTTATTATCTGCCCTAAAGCTGCACCTGCAAACCCTCCTGTTGCAGCAATAGGTTTAAATGCACTATTAAATATAAGCATAAATGCCCCAGGAACTTTATTAAAATTTAAAATTAAAACTAAAATTCCAGTTATAATATATAGTCCTCCCATAAAAGGTGACAAAAACTCGCATACACGACCCATCCTTTTAATTCCACCAAGTATAACTATGCCAGTTAAAGCTGCTAATATTATACCTGTTATCACTGGCTTTATTCCCCATTGTTCTTGAACTGAAAGAGCTATAGAATTAGTATCAACAACTGCGCCCATTATAAAATATGTTATGATAACCATTATACTAAAAAAATATGATAGAAATTTACTATGAAGGCCTTTGTCAAGATAATACATTGCTCCACCAGCTATTGAACCATCTTCTTTTTTTTCACGATATTTTATACCTAAAGCTATTTCTGAGAATTTTGTTGCCATACCGAAAAATGCAGATACCCACATCCAAAACACGGCTCCCGGTCCACCTATAGCAATTGCTGTTGCAACACCTGCTATATTTCCAGTACCAACAACTGCAGCAATAGCATTTAATCCGGCCTGACCAGAAGTTATATCCCCATCAACACCGCTTCGTTTCTTAAACATCTTTCCAACGGTGTTTTTCATTATGATTTTAAAATTAATTACTTGTAAAAACCTTAATCTAATAGTTAAAAAAATTCCTGTACCTACTATTAGT
The DNA here is from genome assembly GCA_002435835.1 of Firmicutes bacterium UBA6132. Next base: position 6,481 of record DIVM01000369.1, on the reverse strand, counting down.
GCAATCATGTAAGGTCCCCATACAATACCATTTACAAAATCATTAATTTGAGTAATCTTTTCCATACGCCTTCCTCCTTTTTTAGTTAAACAATAATAAAGCAATTAATGTGCCAAGTAATAAAAATTATTGTAACAGCTAAATTTGCTTATTTTTTTTAATTATTAAAAGGGAATCGGATAATGTTTCTACTTAATTTGTATACTTTATTTCACAAACTGTAAAATTTATTTCTCAAAATTAATATGCATTATATTATATTCCGTTAACTTATTATACAATTGCCTTCTGCTTATGTCTAGTGTTCTTGCTGTTTCACTTATATTATTATCTAATTTCATTAAAACATATTTTATATAATTGATTTCAGCATTTTGTCTTATTTCTTTTAGAGGTTTTAAACCTATATTGTATTCATACTGTTCATCATTTCTTGATTTTATAGAAGGCAAATCTTTTTTTCTAAGTACTCCTGTATCACTTAGAACAACAAGTCTTTCTATTACGTTTTTAAATTCTCTGATATTTCCCGGGTAATCATAGCTCATTAATATTTCCATCAATCCATCTTCTAAACTTTTTATTTTTTTCTTCATTTCATTTTGATAATTATTCAAAAAAAATTTTAATAATATAGGAATATCTTCTTTCCTTTCTCTTAGTGGCGGAACTTCAATAGTAATTGTATTTATTCTGTAAAACAAATCTTCACGGAACTTTCCTTCTTTTATTTCTTTGTCAAGATCACGATTAGTAGCGCTAATGAGCCTTAAATTTACCCCAATGCTTTTATTGCATCCTATTCTTTCAATTGTTTTATTTTCTATGACTCTTAATAGCTTTACTTGAGTATTATAAGATAACTCCCCAATTTCATCTAAAAATAATGTACCATTATCTGCTTCTTCAAATCTGCCAATTCGTTTTTCATTAGCTCCTGTAAATGCTCCCTTCTCATGTCCAAACAATTCAGACTCCAATAATCCATCAGAAAATACTTGACAATTAACTGCTACAAAGTTTTCATTTTTTCTATTGCTACATTCGTGAATATATTTAGCAATAACTTCTTTACCAGTACCTGACTCACCAAGTATCAATATATTTGAATTGCTTTCAGCTGCTTTTTTTGCTATTCTCAAAACTTCTTTAAACTTATTGCTATAGGTATCCAACAAATAATTAAAATTGTTTAAATTATTTTTAATTGCTTTATTATCATTTTTTAGTACAGTAATTTTCACTATTTTATCTATTTCATTGAGGAGAATTTTTGGATCCTGTCCTTTTATAAAATAACCAAATGCTCCTAATTTAATAGCAGTAACAGCATTCTCAACTGTACTGAATGCTGTTACTAATATAACTTCACAACTGTAATTATTATCCTTTATTTTCTTTAAAAGTTCTATTCCATCCATACCCTCCATTTTTAAATCAGTTACCACAAGATCATAATTGTTTTCTTCCAAAAGTTTCAAACATTCCTCACCAGATGATGCTAAGGTAACTTCATAACCCTTATATTGCAACATAAGTTTGTAAACATTTCTAAATTCTTCTTCATCATCTACAACCAATATTTTGAAATCATACATAGTTCTACTCCTTTAAAAATGGAAATTTCATTTTAAATGTAGTTCCTATTCCAAGTTCTGAATAAACTTGAATTTCACCACCTATTTTTTGTATTTCATTATAAACAATATATAGTCCCAATCCTGTACCTTGTCCTACTTTTTTAGTTGTATAAAAAGGATTAAATATTCGTTCAATATTTTCCTTACTAATGCCAGTTCCTGTATCTTTAAAATCAATTGTTAAAAATTTATTATCTACTTTACAGTCAATTGAAATTTTTCCATAGTCATCAATTGAGTCCAAAGAATTTGATAATAAATTTAAAAATATATGATTTAATGGTTCTATACTTGTTATGAATTTTATATCATCATTACAATTAACTATTAATTCAATATTTTTTTTCAATTTAATTTTGTTTTCTAACGATATAATATTTAATATTGATTCTTTTAAATTGATACATGTTAATTTGTTATTCTCCATATGCGAAAAATTAAGTAGATTGTTAACTATCTTATCCACCCTTTGAACAGAAGATTCAATTACATCTATTGAGTTTTCTGCTATTGGATCTTCTTTAAAAATATAAGTTTTAAGTATATAACAATAATTTTGAATAATACCTAACGGATTTCTTATCTCATGTGCTACACCTGCTGCAAGCTGTCCTAAAGCAATCATTTTATTTTGTTGCAAAATTTGCTGTTGGCTTAATTTTTTGTCTGTTATATCTTCAATAACAATAAGATATTTACTATCCTCATAATTTAATTCAGATATAGTATAAACATAATACTTCCAATTAAATATGAACTCATTTTCACTACTTGACCTTTGACTTATATCTATATGATTTAATATTGGAATATTTTTATAATTACTTTTTTCCACAGAAATATTTTGTTTTTTAAGATATTCGCTAAATGATTTATTTGCATTAACAATAAAACCATTTTCTTCTATAATAATCAAAAAACTCGAAAGTGAATCAACTGTCAATTGCAGATTATTCCTACTTTTGTTTAAATCATCAGTTCTTTTCTTTACTTCAATTTTTAATGTATAACTCCAAAAACCTATTCCAACAAAAATTAATATTAACCCATTAAATAAAACAATTAAAACTAACATAAGCTTTTCTGGAACTTTATATTTTAATATTGGTGCTGAAATCCCAAACCATTTTTGTTGAATTTTTTCAACAGAATTTTTCTTTTTTAAATTTAATATACCTTTATTTAAAATATTAACAAGCTGTGAGTCATGTCTTTTTACACCAATGCTTACCTCTCTATCATACAATACAGAATCCAAGATTTTTACATTATCATTTATTCCGAGCTCATCAATAAAATGAATTAAAACAGGCTCATCCCCTACGACAGCATCAACTTTCCCTTCTTGAAATGCTTTTACTGAATCTAATAAATCAGATGTTTCAAAAATTTTTACATCAGGAATATTTTCATTTATATATTCAAATGCATAATCACCTGCAGGTATTGCAACAGTATGTCCTGATAAATCATATGCATCATAAATATCATCACTTTTTTTATCTGTCATCACTATGGCACGAAGTCTATAAATTGGCTCTGAAAATATAAAGTTTTTCATTCGTTCTTCGCTGGGAAAAATATCACACATATCTGAATCACCTGATATTACGCTATTTATTACATTTTCCCAAACCTGAGGCTCAAATTCAATATCCACTCCTAATTCTATGGATAAAGCATTTACATAATCTAATACTAAACCTTTGTATTGACCGCTATTTTTATCAATATATGCAAAAGGAGGAGCATTTTTGTCTGATGAAAAATAAAGTGTTCCTTTTTCTGATAAATAATTTGTTTCTTCAGTTGATATTGGTATGGAATAATNNGAATAATTTATATATTCATAAAGATTTAAATCATATTTATTGCTAATTACCTGATTTGAAGCTATCAGCACAACTATTATTGTAATGATTGAAATAATAAGAACTAATTTCTTATTAATCATATGTATAATTCCTTTCATATAATATAAAAATGATTTCAAAATGTTTCCTGCTCTGTTAATTCTTCTATAAGCTTACAATTTCTAAGTACATTTTTTACTCATTGTCTAATTATTTTAAACTAACATTATTGTATATGTTGTCATAATCTGTAACCTTACCTCAGGCAGTGGTGACAAAGGCACGCCTATCGTATTAGTACAAGGCTATTTTGATAATTATACTGAATAATAAAATATAAAATTACCATATAAGTTCAATATTTACTAATAAAATATCTAATGTTAATAAAATTGAAAAAACCATTTAGAATTATACTTTTATTTCTAAATGGTTTTTTCTACTTTGATAATATTTTTTACATTAAAGAAAAATTATGTAAAATTTTAGAAAAAGTTGATGTATTACAATTGCTATGCAAATTATAGCCTTTAGAAATATTAATTATTCAAAGCACTTGATACTTTAGCACCATCTGTATCTTTAAATATTGCAAATCCTGTAAGTGCATAGATAGTTGCAATAATTGGGCATAATATACAGAAAAATGCGTATGGAGCATATGTAAATACCTCTACTCCAAGAACACCTGTTATAAATACCCCTGTTGTTGACCAAGGAACTAAGTAAGCAAATATTGTACCACCATCTTCAAGCGTTCTAGATAAAACTGTGTTTTTAACTTTAAATTCTGAATATGCATTTTTCATAATTTGTCCTGTAAGAATAATAGCTATATACTGGCTTGCGCATAATATTGTTATAATGAGACTCATAACAAGAGTAGTAATAACCAGAGCTGCATTAGAATGAACTATTTTATTCATTTTGTTCAAAACTACATTCAAAACTCCAATTCTTTGCAGTATTTCGCCTAGTCCAACAGCTAAAAAGGCAAGTGCTGTTGCTCCCATCATTCCAAGCATTCCTCCTCTATTAAGGAGTTTATTAATTTCAGCAATTTCTGTTTCTATTTTAAATCCATTACCAAGAGCATTTATAATAGTTTTAAAATCATAATACCCACTTTGGAATATCAATGCAGCTATTGTTCCTAAAAGAGCACTCGAAACTAAAGCTATAACTGGAGGAACTTTTTTTACTGCTAAAACAATTGTAAAAATCGGAACAATCATTAATAAAGGATTAATGTTAAAATTAGCTTTTAAAACTTCCTTAATATTATTTATTACTGTCATATCAAGATCAGCAGCACTATATTTCATACTTATGATGAAGTATAATATTGCTGAAATTACCATAGCTGGTATTGTTGTAAATAGCATAGATCTAACATGGTCAAACACATTAGCACCTGAAACAGCAGCAGCTAAATTAGTTGAATCTGAAAATGGTGATAACTTATCTCCAAAAACTGAACCTGAAACTATCATTCCTGCAGTTATTCCCGGATTAATATTCAATCCAATTCCAATACCCATAAATGCAACTCCTAAAGTCGAAATTGCAGAATATGAACTACCTGTGAAAAAAGATAAAATGCAACAAATTAGGAAACTTGCAACGAGAAATGTAGCTGGAGTTAATATACTTAACCCATAATATATAATAGTTGGTACAATACCTGACACTATCCAAGAACCTATAACTGCTCCAACTGCCATAAGTATCATTGCTGCTAATATTACATTCTTGCAACCATCAAGGAAAAACTCATCTATTTCTGCAACACTGAATCCACTAATAAGGCCTACTACTGCAGCTACGACTACGGACATCAAAAATACAACTTGAGTTGATATTTTAAATATGCCAAATCCTCCTATAAATATTATGGCTAATCCCACCATACATAATACAGCTAAACCAAAACTTACCTGTTTTTCATCTTTTTTTACATTGTTTTTCAGAACTTCTTTCATAAAATCCTCCTATTATTTTTGATTTTTGGATAAAATGATTTTTTTTATTAATTGAAGCTTTAGACAATGTTATGTTTACCTTATAGATGTTAGTTAATTTCAAATTAATTATTTATTATTACTTCGAAGTTCTTCTGACTCCTTATAGTTTATTTCAAATGTCTGCGAATCTATAGATACTCCATATTTCATTTTAGCATTTTCTACAGAAACTAATCCCATTTCTACATCTTCTCTTACCTTCAAAATATCTCTCTCAAATGGATTTCCATAACCTCCTCCACTGGCAGTAATGCAAGTAATAGTATCACCATAATCGAGAAAAATTACATCTCCCATAGCGTATTCTAAAACTCTTTCATTTGTTTTACCTTCATTAATTATCCACTTACTTGTTTCGCCAGGCATTCCTTCAAATAGTCCTTGAGGAGGAATTTTGGATTTTTGAGATACATGAGAGAAAATTCCTTCATAACCTACCAGCTTCCATTTCCTTCTTTGTGCAAAACCACTTCTGAACTTACCTGCTCCTTCAGAATCAGGTAAAATAGATCTTTCGATAAAAATCATAGGTGCTTCTATTTCTTGTGCTTCCAGTGGTGGTATAGGACAATTAGTTACATGGCAAGACATAATTGTTACACCATCTTTGTTAGACCTTGCTCCCAGTCCTCCTGGTACAATTTCACCCCAATATTGTCTATGATTAATTTCTCCCCCTCTAGGATGTGTTTCTAAATTAGTTCCTGAACAAAAGTCATAATTTGTTCCACATGAGTCCGCCATTACTTTATCTGGTATTGCTTGTGACATGGCACCCATTATCAAATCAACTAATATATGATCGGTAACCATTCTTTGGAAACATCCTATTGGCATCTGGCAATTTACTAATGTTCCTTCAGGAGCTATTACATTAATTGGTCTTTGGCAACCTTGATTTGATGGTATATAAGCATTTGTTATACATCTCATAGCATAATATGTAGCAGAAATAGTTGCTGAA
>DIVM01000293.1 GCA_002435835.1 Firmicutes bacterium UBA6132 | reverse complement strand
GTATACATCTCTCCCTACAATCTTATATTTATCGCTTTCACTTCTATACACTTCGATGCTCCCTATCTTTTCATTTAAAGGATTATGTGTTAATAATGCAACATATAGGCTCTCTACTTCCGATAACGCCTCTGCTTTTGTTACTTCATCATTCGAGAATGGGCAATTCAAAATAATCTGTTCTATCTCTGTAGACGTCCTCAAAATTACTTTTACAGGAAACCCAAAAACTGTTTCAATCTCATATTCAATTTTTTTGCACAGAGATTCCTCTGATTCATTTGATTTGAATAGAACATTTCCGCTTTGAATATATGTTTTTACTTCACAAAGACCAATTGATTCAAATACTCGTTTCAAATCTGCCATCTTAATAATATTTTTTCCACCTACGTTAATACCTCTTAACAATGCTATATAAACAGTCATTTTTAAAATCTCCTTAATCTTATTAGGTCTGTGGGTTTTTATTGATAATTATATCAATTATATATCCAAATAGAATTTCTAATAAATATGATACCAAATCACTCCAAAGGAAGCTATAGCCTAAAATCAATCCGCCTAAAATAGTAATCCAATAATTGCAGCTTTCTTTTTCGACCAATTGATGAATAACATCCTTATTGACAAATATATCATCAAAAGTGACAGTGGGGACGTGTTATTCTGTCTCTTTTTAAATGGAACAATTAAATGCTTCCACATTGTTTCTGGTTATTTTTACAAACTTCGCAAGATTACGAATATCATAATGAAGTGCTTAGCTGTCACAAATAATGGGACAATTAATGTACGTCCTCAATGTTAATTATGTACATACCATTACCATTAATTCAACTTGAGCAAATGTTTAATTAAGTTAGCTATGATAAGCTGACTAACAAATACTATCGGAATAGAAGAACCTGTATTATCTTTGAATTTTAAATATAAAAATAATATAATACCAGTAAGTAAGGTTACTATTACTGATAAAAGCATACTAAACGTAAAAGGATTAACATGCCTAAAATGGATTATATAAACTATAATTAGCAAACTTGAAAAATATAAAATCCATGTTAAAAAAGATACGATTTGATTATCAGGCCAGTTATACGAAAGAAGAAAAGCTGTTGTCGATAATAATAAAGAAATTATCGCAACATAAAATTCTAAATCATTATCGGGTAATGCTTTTATATAATTTATAAACAATTTCATCTTACCTCACCTCTTTAAATAAACTTTTTACATAATTTGTTAAAGTAAAAAAATTATAAATATTAATATCATAGTATTGTAATATTTACTAATATAACTTGAAGCTATTGCAAATGTATTCTCATTTAATAATTCTTTTATATGTTTTTATTAGTATATCTATTAAAATAAACCTTTTGAGTTGCATTTTATTTACAAATATCACTTCCATCAGAATAATTTAAAATAATCATCGGTTTATTTTCTATACTAACATAAACCTCAGAATCATCATTATTTAAAGTTAAATGATAAGATTTTTTAATATCTTTTCTATGCCAAATAGGCAAGCCTGATTCAATATCATACTTGCAAATACCATATCTATCGTATGCGAATGTTATACAACTTTTACCATCTTTAGAAATTGCTAATCCGCTGCAATCTAAAATAGTATCAAATTCTGATATTTCTTAAAACTATACAAATCCCAAGCATAAACCTTATATTTAAATTCAGTAGTCAGAAATGTTCTTTTTATAGTCTGTTTTACGGGGTGCTTATTAAGCAAAAAGTATAATAAAAATATTTTTTACTGATGGCCCTATTATCCCTATTACGATTCCTAAAATTATTGGATGCTTAAACGCAAATCTTAAAATATTATATATAATTGGGTGCTTTTCAATCCAAAGTAATAGCTTGCTGATAGGGTTTAAAACTTTTGCCATGTATTTTGATTTTTCTATAAAATAAATGGCTGTGAGTGTTATTACAAAACATATTGGTATAATAATAAAATTAAAGCCAGGAAAAGGAGCCAAAATATCCTGGTTGGTTAGATAGCTTACATTCTTCGATAGCTTCTATTATTCCTGGTGTAACTTTATTTGGTTCACGGTTATCTGCATTGTATTTTGGTTTTTCAACTATTGATTGTATCAACTCCTTTGGATCTACTTCTGGGTTGTTGGCTAAAATCTCTTGCTTTTTATGTTCATATTCTGCTACATATTTATTTACAGTATCTTTGCTCATGTGAAGTTCACTGGCGATACTGCGATTGCTCATACCATTGATATGCTTAAGTATTATTCTTTGTTTTTGAATCAATTTTATCACTTCCCTTACGTCCTCCTCTCAGTGCATACTGAAAGGATATCATATTTTTTTATGAAAGTGACCTAATTTTCAATGAGCGTGTTTGATTTTACTTTTCATTTCATTTCATATATACTTATATTGACCTAATTTTCGATGAGCCAGCTGACCTAATATTAGATTAGCATAAACACTTATTATAACAAATACCATTAATCATACAATACTCATACGTCTTGATTACTTTAAAAGAAAGATTAACAATGTCTATTAACATTACATTTCCATTCTTATCTGCGTCAACCATATATCTATCATCGGGAGTAAACAAACAATTTGATCCTTCAATCCTTTTCATATGAAAATTTTTCAATAAACTTTGACTATTAATATCCCAAATTGATATATTACCTGTAACATTTTTAATTGCAATCATTGAATTATTGTTCGATATAACTGCTGATGTTGTATAACTTGGAATTTTAAAATTCCATAATTCTGAAAAATCTTTTGTATTATATAGAACAGCACTATTATAGTATAATAGCGCTAATGATTCATCGCTTGATACTGTTACGCCGATCGCTTTAATTAATTTATGAATTGTTTTCATTTTTATAATCCTATTTATCTTTATTAAGCAAATTCATTACTTTATTATTCAATTTTAATTGATTTAATAATTTTAATAAATTCTTCTTCGCATTGATATTCCCCTGCTTCCTTGCTTCCAGTAAGGCCAATGTTATAAATAAAGTTATGACCATCAATAATAATCATTCTGCAAAGACATTCTATTGAATCACCATCGAGATTATTTATTGAAAAACTACCCCTTATAAAAATACCCCTATAACCTGAGATTATATAATCTGCTGTATATTCCAAGATAATAAAATCATTATATATTTGAGCAAAGGAATTGGTTAATGGCTCTACTATTTCTGATAGATTTAACCTATAAAATCCACCTTTCCATCTGCATGAACATTGCACTGTTGGATAAGGATATAAAGGATTATTGTGATGTTTATAAAAAGAAATGAATGGCACTGCAGCATTACTTAACATTTCCTTTAGCTCATGATTCATTTCAAGATTTTTTTCTCTGAAATTTCCCGCCCACTGCTGTGGAATAAATATCCAATCATCAGGTTTTTCTATATGAAATTTGAGACCTTTATTATAATATGAATTACCATCGATTAATTTTTTAAATTTTTTATTTTCCAAAGTCATGTTTTCCTTAGACTTTATTGAGCCACAATCATCTGTTTTAATTAATATTGAAGCTCTCTTATCTTCCTCATAAATAGATTCAATCTTTTCAAATTGTAAACCTGTTAATTTTTCTTTGTTGTATATATCTACAAATCTTTGGGAGCAAAATATCGTACCCAATTCCTTTACCTTAAATAAGTCGTTTCCATTTCAAGAATTTTCAGTCAAATACAATGAGTGAGAAGGATCAACATAAGTTATCCCTTTGGTTTTATAAACTTTATAACCACAATCAGAACATTCTTCTTCAACAATAACTTCTGATTTCTGGTGGAACTTGTTCTTTTGATAAAATATTTATATTGCCATAACTTACACCTGTAATTTGATAATTAAGTAATATTTCCTTTGCTTTTTCTGATATTAATCTTTGAAATACTACAACATCGGTAAAATCTGCAAAGTAACTGTTTGATAAACAAATAGTCAATTCCGCTTCTTTGTTTAGAAGGTTAGTTTCATGCCACTCCCGTCCACATGAATTACAATTAATTACAGTGGAATATTTGCTTAATAAAATACCAAAAGCATATTTTTTCCTATTTCCTTCATCTATACTTATACTATAAAAATTCATTTTTTCCTCTTTATTGTTATTAGTCATCACAGCATATCCTTTAAATTATTTTCTTTTGTAATGTTCTTTATTGTCATAACATTTGATATTGTTCACTAACTATTCTTCTGATTTGTTTAACAAATTTCTAATTTCATCAAATGTCATTTCTTTATAACGGTTAGGAGAATATAAAGAAGTAGAGGTTTGCTTTATCACTCGACATGTATTACTTTTCAAATGTTTAACTTTTTTGCTTCCCATTGCTTTCAAACCTCCAAAACTAACTAAAACTTGCTTCGTATTATTCTAATGAATCGATGCAGGATATTACGTCATATTTATTCATTAATGCTTAATGCTTTATTTATGCTCTCTATAATATACGGGCTACAGCATTTGCCTAAAGGGTTGTTAATTTCGCATTTTCCATTCTTCATTGCTCCTGTAATTCTTATAATATCATTTATATCTTTTGCTCCATTTATAAGTACAGCATCTATTATTTGTTGCTCTGTAACACGATTGCAATAACATATATATTTAGGATTAGCATCTTTCTTAAACCATATTGGTACTTTTATTTGTTCTTTACTGTATGAAATTCCTATGCTTGGACTAAAATAGACAACATTACATTCTTCATTCATACATACAAAATAATTATTATCTTTCACTTGGTCTACTAATTCATCTACGATCAAATGCTTAATAGTAATATTTTTCACTTCAATTCCTTTGCAATTGCATATAGGGCAAATGTTATTATTCTCTGCCACACGAGCAGAGTTATTTTCATCTGCTCAACATGATCTTTTTACATTTTGTTCATTCATAACAGATTATCCTTTCTATAATTTATTTACACACTCGGTCTTCGTTGCAATTTAACTATTAGACATTAATATCGCTTCTTTAAATGCTTTTGCTAATTCACCACTTTTAAAATTTTTACCAACAAATATTTCTGCATTTTCCATATCTATATATCCCTGTTTAGGAACTTTTCTTGTAGGAATTACAGAGTAACCTTTATCCGAATTCCAGTTAACTCCTATTAACTTTCGATTTTTTACTGCTTTTTCATATCCCTTTACTTTTAAAAGCCTTTCAACAAAACTACTATTTTCAGTATCATTAGGCTTCTGTGAATAACATTGATTTAGAGTTTCTATCAATAAATTTTCCAGCTCATTATCACTGTAAGGTGTATTAAGCACATTTGCTATATCTAAATCTTTTGTACCAAATATTTCTGATTCTCCTGTAGGAAAAGCTATTAAATTATCGCTTTCATCCACATAAACATTTACAAATTTATATATTATCTCCATATACATTTTCTCCTTATGCATGTTTTTGTTATAGACTTTTGAACATTGTAAACAAAAGCCATTATCATCAATTTCAAGTTGATTAAAAAATTGGCGTATGGTTTTTGAGGCAAGAGAATAGTCTCCTCCAATGTATTCAGGCATTTCAGGCTTGTAGCCTTTACAGTGACAAAGTTGACACTCATTTATCCACTTCATCAAGCCTGGATACATCTTTAAATAAAGTTCGCCACTATCATTTTTTTTCCTCACTTTTTACCCCCAGTATAATCTTAATTGATCAATTCATGTAAACTAAAATTTCAGTATCTATTTAAACAAATAAAGGTCTATATCAAAATCAGTTTGAGTTTCATAACAAAATTCAATAATTTCTCTGTTCGGACCTAAAGTTGGAGTTGTTTCATTAACATGTAATTCTGGAACAACCTCTAATACAAATGATACATCAAACTTTCTTTTTATATCTTTTAATAAAGGAATTTTAGATTTTAGATCAGCGATAGTATTCAATATTTGATTTTCAGTAATTACATCATAATCATTACATCTCCCGTACTCCCATACTGCAAAGTCATAATAACTATTTCCTACTGATCGTTTATGACCAATCTTCCAACTTTTTGAAGGATTTATCTGTAAAATCTCAGTAATATCGTCTGGTTTGAAATCGCCCTTGATTGCAAAATAAGTATAACAACCATTTTTTGTCTTTTTCATATTAAATCCATTAACATTTGTAAATAAACAAATTGCTTAAGTAGAATCTTTTTCCTTATTGATTTAATAATTAAATCTAAAAACAAATCTTGTCCAATAATTTTTCAATATAATTTAACTTCGTAAAAGATTATTTACATAATCAATACAATCTACAAGAACATTATATATGTCTTTAATTTTACAAACTCTCATAAGTTTAGGATTATCCCATTCAAAATTCCTAACAAGAACTATCTTAAAATTTCCGTCGATATTAAATTCAGGATACCAGCCAATATCAAGAATGTAGGTGTTACTATTTTCATCTGAATAATGAACCTGCAACAAGTCCTCTTTTAGCTCCCATAACTGATTTTCTATAGGTTTTAAAATGTCTATATTATAATCATCATATACTACTAAACCATTTCCAAAATCAATATTTTTCATATGTACTTCCTCTTATTCTATCTACTAATTGTAAAGCTTCTTACCCATTAATTTATATAATTTCATTTTATATTAATAAACCTATGGCATTAAGTTAATTTCTTAATCAGATAATATCAATTTATTGTTTAATGAATTTAAAGATTGCACCAATTGAAACCTTTATTGTTTCACCAGTTTGTAATTGCCCCCAAAGTCTTGACCTACTTGAATAACCTATTTGTTCATCCTGTAATTCATTATTAATGTATAATTTTTCGCTATAATATCTATTTTCAACTACAATAGTATTTCCATTATAGTTTATTTCCCATTTTTTCATATTTTCCTCCGCAATTATATTAAAACTTTCCAGCTTTTGTCCTTTACATCATTTACACTTGGCTTTCTGACATGCTTTTTCATATTTATATCACAAGCCCCAAATTCAATGAAATTTTTTTGAACTTGTCTTAATGATATAACATTTGCACCACCTGCATAATCCACATCTTCAAACTGTAAATGATCATCTTCCCAAAAACAAATAGGGCAAATTTCATAATGATGCTTTTCTTCTAATGTTCTATAACCACAACAAGGGCAAGTGTATTTTTCCATTTTTCCTCCGTTTATTGCAAAATATTTTAATCCTGAACTACCTTACTAATAACAAAACAAGAGAAAATACTAAAGTTAATATAAAACCTATATTGCAAAAATTTAATAACTTTTCTAATGAAGTTTCTTCAACTCGTCTATAAGAATTTTGGGGATTTTTTATTTCTAATATAAACAAAATACTAAAAATTACTGTAAAAATTAAAGAACCTACTGCACCCATCAGAGAAATATTCTTTAATATGCCATACCAATTTATATGCTGTCACCTTCTCGTTAATCTTTAATTCCGTATTAAATATTAATATTTGATTGTTGTAAATTAATTTGTCATTTTCTACTGTTGTGACGTATAATTCTACTGATACAACTTAATATTTGAATAATTTACATTATTTATATGAATTTATATAGCCATACTATGTTACATCAATGCAATAACTACTGACAATACCGTTATCTAAAGATATGATAAGCCACTTATCATCCATATAGTCTACACCCAAATAATATACAATAGTATTTTCTGGTTCAAAGTAGTCTTTGCTTATCTTAAAAGATGTTTTAGTATTTGCATAATATTCCTCTTTACCAAGTAAAGATATGATTTCTTCTTCTGTCATTCCAATAAGTTTGTGTTTTTCAAGTAAATCATTCACTATGTTCGTTCTGACATTTGGAGCTTTGAACCATTTTTCGACAGAGAAGGTATGTTTATATCTAAAAATGCCAAATCCAATTATGGAAGCAATTATTATCGCAGAAATAATAGAAAATATGATAGTATTCCTATTCCACATCTTTGCCTGTTGCACCTGTTTTCGTATTTTATTTTCATCCACTGCATTTCCTCCTGTCTAATATTTAAACAAAATATAAATAATCTTTGTTTCCTTAAATTGTGATGCAATATTATACAGTTGCGACATTATATTTAAATTAGTCGTCTCTATGATTTCCAAAAAATATTGACTAACTGTTATATTACTCAAATTCTTTTTTCATACGCTCAAACTCTTGTGCATATTTCTTTAATATACCTTCATTAGAAATAGAATTCAAAAATGGTTTACCCTTGCCGATCACCATTGTATCTCTTCCATCAATGCCTTCTTTAAACTTAATATATGGCGCAAAATATGCACACTCTGTATTTTTTAATTTCACAGATAACATTGCATATTCTTTGGTTGGGAATAGATTTGGCAACTCAAGTTCTTCTAAATCAGTTAAAATAGATAATGGTATAAGCCCTTCATTTTGCACTTTGATATTTGATAAAGAAAGTGTTCTTAATTGTTTCAAGCTACTTAGGGGTTCAAGACTCTCAACTTTTAGAGAGTTCCACATGCCTCCACTTAGTTGTAATCTTTTAATAGATTTTGTATTTCTTAAATCTTCAAGATTATTAAGTTTGGGAAAATCTGAAATATAAAGCTCCAATAAACTTCGATTCTTTTCTATATCCCATAATCTATTGGATTTTGTATTCAATTCTAATGCTAAAAATTTTATGTTTTCTAACATAGAAAGCCTTGATAAGTCAGCAACTCTCATGTTATAAAAATATATAAATTCATAAACCAAATTGTAATTTTCAATAAAAAAATCAAATTCAAGTTGTTTGATATTAATTATATATAGATATTTAACTTCTTTAGCATTTTTAAGATTCTTTATGCTTTCTATATCGCCGAAAATAGTTAGTTTCGCACCCTCTTGTTCACCAACCTTAGGTTTGTTTCTAATCAAATCTATAATCATAATTTTTATCCTTCCTTAACTTTTTGCACTTTATTACTATTTTGCGTTTTAATTGAAAAATTTTAAGTTCATATTTTTCTAACATAATATTTTACTTGTGTTTACTTCTTAAGAAAATTACGATATTAAAATTAAAATGTTTTTTTGCTTTTAATATCATAAACAACTCCATCTATAACAATTAAAATAAAAATTAGCCCTATATAATAAGATATGATTTTTCCAAATAAATTAACAATCTCGTAAGAAGTAATGTTTATAACTTTAAATACTATAACAGCACATATTAACACAATATAATTACATATTTGTAAAATGACCGACCATATAGAAACCTTCTTTTTAAAAGGGTATAAGAACAATATAATCGATATCGCCTTTTTAAGTCTAATCATTATGTTACCTTGACTACTTATTAAAGGTTGCAAAACAGAAAAAATAATACTCATAAAAATCATAAAAAATATTCCTTCTGGACGATCTTTTAAAGCATCTGCTAAAAGTTCAAAACCAGATCCATACATTACAAACACCTCTCTAAAAATCGTAAATTATGAAGTTGTCATCTATTTGTTACTCGATTTAATGTTTTGACGTATAATTTTAGTTATACGACATAATATTTTACTACTGAGTCTATTTTATAATAAAAAACTCGTTAATATTTTCCAAAACATATTTTATAATTATATCAGTTAATTCAGGAGTTATTTCATAAAAACTTCTATCTGTACTCATAAATTCATCTTCTTCTCCTGCTTCTATAGCATTTCTAAAATTTTTCGAATATTTTTCTGCACCTATCTCAATTAATGCTTGTTCAACTTCGTAAAAATCTTCATCTGAATAGCAGTCAAAATATCCACTATGACCACCGCTGTTCATTTCTGCATCATACCAAAAACAACGTTTTGCAATTTGCTGAATTTTAGACAAATCATCACCGAAGTCTTCATTACTTAATCCTTCTATAAACCTATTCCATAAATAATATTTGTCCTTTTCCATAGTTTCTTTATTTACTATGATTTTCATTTTATTTACCTCTCTTATTCTGAATCCATTTTTCAAGTGCCAATCCTTCTGCCATCCGTTCAGCAATAAAGTCTCATTCCAAAATCAAAACACCATAATGTCGAGTGAATAAAATACAATCGTCATAACTGGTTGTATTTAGAATGTAACTGAAAACCAAGCATAACATTAAACTCTTTATAGAATAATAGTGATCTATTAAATTATTTGTTTAAGGTAATAAGCTTAGAACGCTACCGTCTTTAACCTACTATAAAACCATTTTAATGCTATTTATAATTTCTAACATATTTACCTCAATCTCTATTTTGTTTTAATAAACATCTATAAATGTGATTGCTAAAGCCATAAATAAAGCTTTAGTTAGTTCATTAACCAAATCTAAATCTGATGGCTTTAAGAAATAACCAAAACCATAATTAATAACGACCAATATAACAAAAAGTGCTATAAAATTAAATAACTTTTTCCTTAAATCAGCCCGTTTTAACTTCCTCATTTTTAAAATAGTAATGAAAAACATAAATATAAACATAAAAACTGCAAGAAACGTATATCCCAGTAAAAATTTATATGCACCACTATTTTCTATATTATTATAAACTATAAAAATTGCAACTATTGTTACAATTGAAAATAGCGTATAAAGAATTTTCCTTTTTTCTGTCAAACTGAACCCTTTCTATCATTAAAATCATTAAAGCAATATCTAAACCTCTAAGTTTAAACATCAAATACAAAACTTTATTATTATCGCTGAATTTTAAATAAATCTTTTACAAAGTTAGAAATAACATTCTGGCTAATAAGTAAAATTGGAAGCGAAATTCCTGTATATTCTTTAAAAAACTTAATATATACAAATTCTATAATACCTATTAAAAAAGTTACTATCAACGTTAAAATAATGCTACACCCAACAGGTTTAACATGTTTAAAATGGCTTGAATAAATATAAATTACAAGCGCTAAAAATAATAATATTAAAGAAATATTATATGCTATTTCATTGTCGAACCAATTAAAATGAATAAAAATAGATGAAAATAATAATAACAAGCTAATCATTATGCCATAGAATTCTAAATTATTATCTGATAATTTTTCAATCCGCTGTTTTTCTTTTTCATCTATTAAATCTTTTAGATCCATGATTTCACCTATTATTACTTTCATTCTTCTTTACTTGATTCTTTATAAATTTTGAATCCACAGAACTAACTAATATCATAACGCCTATTTCTACTAATATACCTATTAACCGATTAGGATTACTAAAACCTGTATTTACATATATACCTGAAATAGCAATTGAATAAAATATAATTTGCATAATAATTCTATATTTCTTATTACTTTTTCTTACCTTTTCAATAGCAATTCCCAATATACCCTAAACCGAACAAACAATTAACAATAATAATATCTTTCATAGCAACCTAATTAACCTCTCTTCAACTTAATACATAAAGCAACTAATAATTTTCATTTTATAATAAATAATCCATTATATAGAAATGAGAGCCTTAAAAGATTTTCTTAGCTCTCATTTAATTAAACTTAATGACTCATACACAAATGTTTTTAAATATAGCAATTAGCACAGATTACTTAATTTCTGCAACAATCCCTTCATTATTGAAAAATATTCTTTTTCCTTCATATACCCATAATTCATCATGTGGACTAACCATTAATGAGCTTGCATATGCAAAATCACGAATAATTAAATAAAGTGGTGTTCCCATTGCATTTACTACACCTTGTTTAGACATTCCAATTGACACAGGTGCTGAACCTTCTTTTTTATTTCCAATACTAATCTCGGAAAAATATACATCACTATTACCATATAAATATGTTCTTAAAATATCATTTGAATCAAAGTAGAACTCAGTGTTTCCATATCTATATATTTTATCTTTACCATTTTCTAAAGATATTTCATGTGGATTTCCCAGTGACCTTGTTACATCATCAAGGGATGATCCTACGAAAAATGTTTCATGAGTAGGGTTCTTCCAATACTCTGAAAGTTTTAGAGTATAAAGTTCTTGATTTACTTGATTCA
The DNA here is from genome assembly GCA_002435835.1 of Firmicutes bacterium UBA6132. The sequence goes on along the minus strand of DIVM01000293.1, from coordinate 7,127 downwards.
TATTCAGTGCCCTTACCAACTTATTGTCACTAAAGTAAACTTCAGAATTTCCATATGAGATATGACTCGTAGAATAAAAGTCAGTTGGTGTTCCTTGAGCTTTTATTACTTCTTCATATGTAGACCCAATTTTTAAAGCAGGAGCATTTATATCTCCACCCACCAAGTTAAATATTAAATTTCCATTATTTTCCCACAGGAATAATTTGCTGTCAATATTAGAACTTCCTAATCGCAAATAGGAACTTCCATAATATAATTGAACCTGTCCATTTGAATTTGTAATAAACCTATCGGGCATTCCCATTATTTTATAAACATCTCCCAATGTAGACCCATATTCTAAATAAGTTGACTGACTTTCTGTTTTTATAGGCCTTAGTTTTAAATTTCCTCTATTTTCCCAAGATATCACTTCTAAATCTCTATTAATTTCAATTTTAGAATCACCATATCTCATAATTATATAAGGATCATGTTTGTAAAAGTTTATTATTGCCTCATTATCTTTTCCATAATCATAATAATATGATGGTGTTCCCATAGCCATTATTACATCCTCAAGGGTATCTCCAATTGCAAATCCCTCAGAATCATTATCTTTATTTCCCATAAACACTTTTAAATCTTCTGTGGTATTATTTTTCCATTCTACAACTTCATCAAAATTAAAAATAACTTCACATTTTTCTTTTCCTAATAATTTGTAAGTCCATTTTTCATTTACAATGGAATGAAATCCATCAAAATATAAAGAAACTTCAATTGACTGAGGTGTTCCCATAACTTTAGATACATCTTCTCTTGAAGATGAAACTGTAAACGGTGCTGATGATGGATTTTTACGAGTAGTTTTTACACTCAAAAAACCATTATTTTCCCAACCAACAACTTTATAGCCATCAGTTTGCCTTTGTAAATAAATTATAGAACCATCGGCTTTGCTAACATATTTTTTCACATATCCATCATCAGGATAACTTTTATAATTTCCCTCTCCTAATATTTGCTGAACCTGCTCAGCAGCCATACCTTTTGTAATATAGCCATTGTTATTATTCTCCGGTGATTCATAAACCATTTGATTATACTTGTCCAAAATCACCTGCTTGTTTTGGATATATCTATAAAGCATGACCATGATTTGTTCTTTTGTAGCATTACCCCTTGGATTGAAGCCTTGATCGCCCACTCCAACCATGAGACCTGTTTCTAACATGATTTCTACAGCACCTTTTGCCCAAGAACTAATATTATTTTTATCTTTAAAATTGCTAATTTTATCATAATCTGCAACTTGTTCAAGTTGTTCATTATTGCTTTCATAAGCCATCATCCTCATAAAAATAGTAGCTACTTCTTCTCGGCTTATGTTATCATAAGGTCTGTAACGAGTTGCGCCCTTTATGATTTGTTTTCTGTAAGCAGCTCCCACAAATGCTTTTTGCCATCGTTCAGTTAAGTCTCCAAAAGGGATCCATCTATCAGCTTCAGCATCACCAAACGCTGTAGAAGGTCCTATATTTATAGTATTATCAACAAACCTAATCATATCAGCGCGATTAATATAAGAAGTCGGATTAAAGACCATTGCCTGATTATTCTGCGTTTTAATAATATTGCTTGTAAATAAATATTTTACTGCCTCACGTGCATAAGATGATGTTTTGTTAAAATCTGTCGGTAGCGGGCTTGCCGATACTATTAAACTATTAGCAATTAACATGTTAATTACTATGGCTATAATGATGATTCGTTTTAAATTTGTTTTAGACATACATTTTCCCCTTATGTAAATTTAATTTATTCATAATTTAATTAAAAATTATCTCGATTGTTGATGAAATTAACTGAAATATCGGAATCAAAATAAGTCCGATATATTTAATTTTAATATATTTTTCTATTGAAGTATCCTTTAATACTTTATTATAGTTTTTAGGATTTTTAATCTCCAATTTTATTAATTCATAACCTATTACTGCAATTATCGCAGAAATTACAATTCCTATTCTTAAGATATTATGTATTAAACTTATCCAATCCATTTTCTTTTACCTGAAACGCTACCATGCTCCAGTTCTATTTTATGTTCAACATCATCAAGTTTAATAATCCAAATCTTTTTAGCCATATAGCCCCCGTCATTTCTTATAAGCTTTAATATTTATTAAGAATAAGAAAATTAATAAATACTGAATTATTTTTCATTTATATTTTCGAGCTAATATAGCTATACCAAAAAATATCGTATAAAGAACTCTAAAAGCCTTGTCCTTTACCAATGGCTTAACATAAGTTTGATTATATTTCTCAAAGTATTCCTTTGCTTCCTCATCAGAAACAATTTCTTCGGGATTGTCCTCTGTAAATGCATCAAAATCATTAAAAAATATTTTCTCATTTTTTTGTGAAATGAAATTAAAATATGTACTACATACAAAGGAAACTATAAATCCTACAAACGCAATTTTTTCTATCAATGCTAACCAATTCATTTTATGAATTCCCCCTTAATATATTGTTACTTTTACGTTATAAAGTATCACTTCATCAATTTCCAAAGCTTCCTATACTTATTTATCGGGTATATAAACAGTAATGACAGTCCATTCAAAATACCTACAGCGATACCGTTCCTTGCAATAGTAACTCTACATGTAAACAATATAAGAAACATCAGAGTAGATACAATCAATATAATTTTTATATAATATTTCGATCTTGTAGAAGATATCCATAAAGGTTCTAATAGTTTTCTGTCTATTATAAGATATAAGAAATATCCCAAACCAAAAACTAAAGTGTAAGTTAAAATTTCATAATCTCCAACTGATATGCCACCAATTATGACATATAGCCATAATGCAATCAGAAGAACAATTATTAAAATAGCTATAATTTTGTAACCAATATCTCTCATTTTTCCCGTTTTATATAAATTATGTATTATTATTTTAATATAAATTTAGACGTATGAGATGTATATTTTATTACATTCTCTGTCAGCAGCTATATATTTCCAATAAATCTTACTCTATAACTCAAACCCCTTGCAATGTTATATAAATCTATTTATTGATTAATTTTCCTTTTTTCTTCCTAAATACTATATCTAAAAAATAAAATCCTATAACTTGAGCAACAATACTCAAATTTTAGGATTTTTTAAAATCTTAGTTTTTACGCTGTAACTAATTTAATTTATCATCACTTATATTAGCCGTTACATTTTCTGCTATGTAGCCAGTATTCCAACTAAAATCTAAATTCTTATAATAAGTATCAGATTCTTCTTCATAATCAAAAACATTTTCAAAAGAGTATTCCTTTTCACCAAAAACTTGTATTACAACTTCCTTTGATTTATCTAATGGAAATATAAATCCCTTATCTTCGTCAAAAGGAAAATATTCTTTATACAAATTGTTTTCATCAACATTTCCAGCAAGTGCATATAATAAAACTTCATAAGTATATTTTTCTTTTCCTCTATAAACACTACTTATAATATCCTTTGTTAGTGATATTCCATTTAATAAAAGTTGTTGTTCCTGTAAGGTATCTTCTTGTTCTTGTGATAAGTTTTCCTTTTCTTGTGAGGTATCTTTTGTATTAACACATCCTACAAATATCGTTGTAAACATTATCAATATTATTAATAATTTCTTCTTTATTTCCATTTAACACTCCTGAAATAATTAAATATCTATTTTAAAAATTAATGTATAAATCCTTACGGATGAATAGTACTACTGCTGCGACGCAATCTTCGAATATTGCGTGTTAATCGTAATTATATTTACGATCAATGAGCAATACATATAACTTTCGTTATATTTGCAATTAAATATTAAATAATATTCCCTCCCGATTTAAAGAATTTTTATATTAATACTTTTCAATGGACAACTTATGGATTAAATTGCCTTCTATAACATCAACATTTACTCTAAATTTCCGTTTATATGGTAATGGAAAATTCAATGGTCCTCCATATTCACTTGGTTCAAAGTATTTTGCTTTTATACCCCATTCATAAGTATATTTTATATCACTTTCTTTAAAACCTTCTAATTTAATAATAGGTTCTCCAAGAATTTCAATTATTTCATCAAGAGATTTACTTTCAAATAATGAATTAAATTCATTATCATTAAGTTCAATTGTGTTTGGAGTTTCAAAACTAATTAACTTAACCCATACATTAGGTTCAGTATTTTCATTGTAACCTATCAATATTCTACCATACACTAAGTCCCAAACTACAAAAGGTCCTTCATAATGTTCGTTTTCTTTTATGATATTATTAATTTCACCTAAATTCGAATTGGCATTTATTTGCTCATATGCTTTATGTAAATTAGAGTTCTTCATTTCGTCTAAAGTAAGTTCTTGTCTTAATAATGATTTTATCGCTAATTTAAAATCATTATCATAATTGACTTTTTCAAAAACAAAAAACATAATTAATAATATTGATATTAATACTGTTATTAAAATTATTATTATTTTTTTCTTTTTCATCAATATTCCCCTCATGTGTAAGTTGTAAGGCTAAATTTTCTATCCACTTTTCACCTTTTTCTTGTTCTTGTGATATGTTGACAAGTCAGTTTCCAGTAAGTTCATAAACACCTTGGATATCATCATTTTCTATACAGTTATAATTGAGCTCATTATCAAATATATAGAAATGTATACTTTCACCTTTTGCACGTGCTATTTCTACTTTTTCACCGGAATTAAAATATTTAACGTATAAACACACATCATCATTAACTTCTTTATCATATGTATAAAATATTTGGCCGGGAAAAGTACTGTAAACTACAAAGCCTTCTGATATATCTATATAAATATTTTCATATCTGCAATCAATATCGTAAGCCAAATCCCTAATTGACTTGTCAACCAAATTAACTTCAAAAATATTTCTTAGCCTGTCGCCATTTTTGGTCAGAATATAAAGCTTATCATTATTTTTACCCCACACTGTTATCCCAAGCTCTATATTGTTTTCATCGTCTTGATTTTTGCTGCCTGTATCATTATTTGAAATGTAATTAAACACATTGTCTTCAAGATATTTATTCCCACTGCTGTCCAACACAATAATATCACCATTTCTATTGTATAGGCTTATATACTTATTCAGCTCACTGAAATTAATATCGTCAAGATTATCTGCAATAATATTCACCTTGTTTTCTTCGGTGTGTTGAATTAGCATTTTACTTTCGCCATCATCAACAACAGCATAAACAATATCATTGAATTTATTAAGATTTATATTATCATCTTCACCAATGCTTAATTGAGAATATAGTATATCTTTAAACTCTTCTCTTTCATGGGCACGGTCTTTTCCTATCATATCTGATATGTCTACTGTTACCCTCTCGCCTGAACTTGTAGTATATCCTATGGTTTTACCATCTTCTTTTTTAAACTCAATTTTTGTTCTAATTGATTTTGCTATTTCAAATTTTTCTAATGTATATAAGTTAATAAGATAAAAGTAATTATATTGTTTTTCCAAATGATTCATCATATAAGAATCTGTATCCAATGCATAATATGTATCGCCTGATACTATATATCCGTTTTCTTTATCGATAAAGCCCTCATAACCTCTACCGGTAGTGAAGTTTGGCTGTAATATGATTTTTTTATCTATATCTATGACAAAAAATACATTTGACATGTCATAGCATGCAAAATATGCCATATTGGAGTTTTTAATCCATCCTGTCTCCATAATTCGCATTCTTGATGGGAAAAAAACTTTGTTATTATCTAATTTGAAGTCTTCTTCTGAAAATTCGTTATCTAAATCTATGTATTTATTAAAAATAATTTTATTTTCTTTATTATCAACAACACAAATAGAGAAAAAATCATTTATATAACAGGTGAAATCTCCATTATCACTGTTCAATATATCCGTGTAGTAGCATTCATATAAAATTTTCTCTTTTCCTTCATTGTCAGATTCTAATTTTATAATGTATGAATTATATGCTCCATCTATAATTATTTTATCATTATCCTGACTATATATAACATCCTCCATGTTATAAAGAATTCTTTTTAAATCACCATTTTCATATCTCCATATTTCATAATAATCACCGCTTATTTTCTCTTCTATGTTATATAACGCTCTATCTGTATACGTTGTAACAGCAGTATACTCGCCGTCACCTGCTTCAATATAATCATAATGTAACATCAAATCTTGTATTTTCACTTTGATATAATATGTATTTTCAATACAAAAAAGCTCTAAAGTCTCAACATCATCAAGCCCGGTCAAAGCCTTAACCTCATCTTGAATCTTACTTAAAGCTTCATCCGCATTTGAATATGCAATATCTTCAGAGATATTATCATTTTGGCTTACCACATCAATATCATTATTAAAATTACTATCGTTTTTATTGCATGAGCATAATAAAAAAATCAACAGTAAAATGATAATACTCAGTTTAAAGTTATTTAATTTATTCATTGTCCCAAATCTCCCCCTAATAAAAATTATAATTTAAGTATTGCACTTTATCTCTTCTTAAATTTATCTAATGCTTCAATATTTGTTACACCACTTATATTATTAAGTCTTTTTACTACAGATCTAATAATAGATGAGTCATACCCATATATTTGAATAATGCGACGTATTAAATGATACGTCATGGAATATCTGATTAGTCATATTTTAATTTTTCGCTAAATTTATCTTTCGGCCAAACTTCATTGATGTCGATGTATCCATTTTCATATTTAATTTCCATGACAATAGATTCTGTTTTGTCTTTAAAACTGTCAATGTTTGCTGACCATATATTTGTAAAAAGGCTTTCACTTTTTAATTGAAATTCTGATATTTCCTTTGCATTATTTCTATAATTAATTATAAGCTGTAATTTTTCAGGTTTATAGAAACCAGAAATTAGATTCCCTTGCTGTGTAACATCTATTGCAAAATTTTGTAAATAGCCATAACTTTCTTCATAACTCATATCCGATATTTCAATTCTGCCAGGTTTATAATAATCTTCTGGAATTTCTTTTTCTTCTATCGCCTTTATAACACTTCCTTCAGACATAATTTTATATTTATA
>DIVM01000219.1 GCA_002435835.1 Firmicutes bacterium UBA6132 | reverse complement strand
TTATACTGAACCTACTCTTACTTTAGGTTCTATTATGAGACCTATAACAGAAAGAATGAAAGTCTCTAGAGTAAAACTGGCATATATATGCGATGTTATGGGCTGCCCATTTGCGACTTTATCACCTATAACAAGTTATAGTGCTTATGCTACGGGACTTATTGCTGCTCAGTTTGCAGTTTTAGGAATAATGGATAACGCATGGATGGAATTTGTAAAAAGTATACCTTTTAATTTTTACGCGTTATTTGGGATGCTTGCACTTTTGTTTGTGATTGTATCTAAACTTGATATTGGACCAATGTATGAAGCTGAACAGAGAGCAATAAATACAGGAGAGTTAATTGGAGAAAATGATGTTCCTATGACTAAATACGATATCGATGAAGAAGTAATGTTTAAAGGTAAAAGAATAACTATGGCTAACTTCTTTATTCCAATTATATTATTATTTATTACTTTATTTTCAGCAATATTTTGGACAGGTGATATTAGGACAAATGGTATTGGTGGTTCATTTATGAAGTGCAATATTGCTCTTTCTATCACTACAGCGTTTTTAGTAGCATCAATAGCAGCTGGTATAATGGGAGCTAAGTCAAAAATATTTGGATTCAAAGACATAGTTCCTGAATTTTGTAAAGGTGTATCTTTAAACTCTGATATACCAATTATATTAGTATTAGCATGGTCAATTGGTTCTTTAACAGGTATGATGGACTTAAAAGGATATCTTATTAATATAGTTCAGAATTCAAATGTAAATCCAGCTCTAATGCCAGCAATTATATTTTTAGTAGGTGCTTTTGTTGCTTTTGCAACAGGTAGTTCGTGGGGAGTATGGGCAATAATGATGCCTATAGGCATGCCTATAGCACAAAAATTTGGAATACCAATGGAACTAATGATAGGTGCAATACTAAGCGGAGGAGTATTTGGTGACCATTGTTCACCAATTTCTGATACTACAATACTTGCATCAACAGCAGCTGGAGCAGATCACATTCAACATGTTAGAACACAACTTCCTTATTCTTTTATAGTAGCATTTTGTAGTTTTATTGGTTTTGCAATTGGTGGTCTTGTATCTACTATAGTAGGACTATTTGCTACAGCAGTTTCAATAGTTTTTGTTTTATTTATACTCAATAAATATGCGAAAAAGAAATTAGCTACAGCATAATATACATAAAAGACATTCCTCTTTCACATATGTGCAATAGGTTTGTCTTTTACATTATAAAATATTATTGTAATAAGAAAATAATAAAATGATAATGAGGATAATATTGATGGCAATATGGAATGTGGTTAATCCGGATTATATTTTTTATAATGGTAGTACTGTACACTAAACAATAACCATAAAAATAAAGTCAATAACATAACAATAATTTCATTTTGTTGGTTTATAAAAATAAACGATTAAAAAAATTTGATTTTATTTATACGTAGACACAATATGATAAAAAAAACGAAATATATTATCAAGTAGTGATAATGAAAATTCATGTTATCAATAGTATAATATATGGTATAATATGTTTTTAATGTGACTAAAAGTATTATTTATGATAGTAAACACATATAGAAATTTTTATAAAATATGTTGACGTATTCAATAGCGCTGCAGTAATGATATTGGAGGAATATTCTTATGGAAGAAAAATTTGATTTGATTATTAAAAATGGTAACATAGTTCTTGAAGATAAGATTGTAATGGGAAGTATATGTGTAAAGGATGGTAAAATATCTTGCATATCTAATTCTAATTTAGAATGTAATTCTGAGGAAATAATTGATGCTGAAGGAAATTATATATTGCCAGGAGCCGTGGATTGTCATTCACATATTTGGGAGCCTACTAACTATGATTATAGAGAGGATTTTTATACAGGCAGTTGTACTGCTGCAAGTGGTGGAATAACTACCATGATAGAAATGCCACTCAGTGTTCCGCCAGTTAAAGATAAGGAAAGTTTTGAAAATAGATTAATATTTGCAGAAAAATCAATAATTGATTATGCATTGTGGGGTGCATTCATAAATGATTCTGTAGAAAATATAAAGGAACTAAATGAGTTAGGTTGTGTTGGATATAAGGCATTTATGACAAAAGCAAGTCCTGAATATCCTAATTGTGACGATTTTGTTATGTTAAAAGGAATGAAAGAAATAAGTAAAGTACGAAGTGTAGTAGGTGTCCATGCTGAAAATAGCATAATAACTGAAGGTTATGAGAAAGAGTTTAAAAAATTAGGATGTAATTCAGGAAAATATCATGAAATGTCACGACCTGAAATTAGCGAAATTGAAGCAATACAAAGAGTTTTATTATTTGCCGAAGAAACAGGTTGCAGAATACATTTATGTCACCTTTCTACTGCAAGGGGTATTACTATAATAGATGAAGCAAAAAGAAAGGGTGTGGATATTACAGTAGAAACATGCCCACATTACCTTACTTTATCTGTAGATGATTTAGAAAAAATGGGCGGATTTGCAAAGTGTAATCCACCACTTCGTTCTAAGGACAATATGGAAAAGCTATGGGACCTTGTGAAGTTGGATAAAATTGATTGCATAGGAACTGACCACACAATATATACGGATGAAGACAGGTTAAAACATGGTGATGATATATGGAGTATGCCACCTGGAATAGGAGGATCAGATTTATTTGTTCCACTTATGATTGATGAAGGTTTTAAAAAGAGAAATATTGAAATTGTAAAAATAGCAAAGCTTATTTCAACTAATTCTGCTAAAAGTTTTGGTATATATCCTCAAAAAGGAGTAATACAAATAGGTTCTGATGCAGATTTAATTATAGTTGATATAAACTCAGAATGGACTTATAAAGGGGAAAAATCCTTTTCTAAATCTAAATGTATAAATGGACCTTATGAAGGAAGAAAAATAAATTCTTCTATAAAAAGAACTATTTTAAGAGGAAAAACAGTGTTTGAAAGTGGTAATATTACTGTTGAAAAAGGTGGCAAATTAATTAAACCTATAAATAAATTGGAGGAGAAATAATGATAGATTTATTAATGATTAATGGTACTGTCATTACTTTAGATAAACAAAGAAGAATAATAACAGACGGTGCAGTAGCAGTAAACAATGGTATCATACTTGATGTTGGAACAACAGATCATTTACAAGGTAAATATTCAGCAAAAAAGACAGTAGATTGTACTGACCATGTTATTATGCCAGGTTTTGTAGATGCGCATGGACATGCTGGTCACTCAATTTTTAAATCAGTAATAATGGAAACAAGTTATTGGATGCCAGTTATGACGCATACTTATAAAAATTACATATCGGATGAATTTTTTTACTATGAGGGAAGATTATCTGCTTTAGAAAGACTTCATGCTGGAGTTACTACAGGTGTATGTGTTATGGGTTCACAACCAAGGTGTGATGATCCTGTATTTGCAATTAAAAATGCAAAAGGTTATTCAGAGGTAGGAGTAAAAAATATTGTTTGTACAGGTCCAAGCAGTACGCCATGGCCACATAGATTTGGTAGAATTGTAGATGATAAAAGAGTTATTGAAGAAGTTACATATGAAAAAATGCTAAATAGTCTTGAAACAGTCATAGAACAAATTCATAATTCTAACAATGGTAAAACAAAAGCCTATGTTGCTCCATTTGGAATTGTTACATCTGTAGATCCTTCTGCACCAACTCCAGCTGACAGATGCGTAAGACTTACAGAACATGATTTAAAACAAGCTAAAGAAATGAGAAAAATAGCTAAAAAATATAATACAAGAATTCATACTGATGCATTTGGTGGTATGATTTATTTAGCATATCAAGATAAAGAAAATGCATTATTAGGACCTGATGTGCATTTACAGCACTGTACAGGATTATCTTTTGATGAAGTTTTAATAATTAAAAAAACAGGTACAAATATAAGCTGTTCTCCAGGCATGAAACAGCTAAACAATAGAACGCCAGTTATTGAGCTTTTAGAAATGGGTGTAACAGTTGCTTTAACTACTGATGGATCCATGCTTTCGTCAAGTTTTGATATGTTTTCAGCTATGAAGAGAACACAAATGGTACATAGGGCGGCGTCAAAAGATGATTACTATTTACCTTCTGAAAAAATTCTTGAAATGGCAACAATAGATGCTGCTAAGTGTATTGGACTTCAAGATGAAATAGGCTCTTTAGAAATAAATAAAAAAGCTGATATAATAACTATTAATATGATGAAACCACATTTGATGCCTCGATTTAATATTATAGATACTTTAGTTTGCAATGCAACTCATGATGACGTAGATATGGTTGTTATAGATGGTGAAATTCTACTTGAAAATGGAAAAACAGTCTACTTAAATGAAAAAGAAATAATGTTACAGGCTGAAGAAGAAGCAAAGATAACTATAGAAAGAGCAGGACTGCAAAAATTTGCATATCCGTCAAAAAGACAGTGGGGCAGAACTAAAGAATATTTTGATGAGGTTCGATTTGATATAGAGGAAAACAGAAAAGATGGCGGTTATTATTAATAGGGGGCAGAATTTTGGATAATATTATAAATTACGAAAAATATGATCTTATTATAAAAAATGGTTCTATTGTAAGTTCAGATAAAACTGAAAAAAATGACATAGGTATAATAGGAGAAAAAATTGTTTTTATTGGCAAACTTGATGGTGTGAAGTGTAATAGGGAAATAAATGCAGATGGGAAATATGTTCTTCCAGGGGTTATTGATGGGCACATGCATGTTGAAGCACCCATGTGCGGAGGGTTATTAAGTGCAGATGATTACTATACTCAAAGTATATCTGCAGCTTTTGGTGGTATAACTACTTTTATGGATTTTACTAATACAAATAAAGGAGATTCCTTAATTGAAACCATGAATGAAAGAATTAATCAAATGCAAAAATCTGCAATTGATTATGCTCTTCATGGAAGAGTTGTAGATGCAAGTGATGAAGTTTTAAAAGAGCTTGGAGACTTTGTTGAAGCAGGTTGCCCATCTTTTAAAATGTATATGACATATAGGGAGGATGGATTTTTAGCAGAGGATGATACTATTCTAAAAGTATTTGATGCTGCTGAAAAAATAGGTGCTCTATGTCTCTTACATTGTGAGAGCAATCCAATAATTGAATATCTTGATAAAAAGTATGAGGAAAAAGGCCAACGCCAATGGTGGGTGCATGCAGCATCAAAACCAGTTATTTGTGAAGCTGAAGCTGCTTATAGAGCTATATCTTTTTCTAAAGTTATTGGAAATAGCATTCTTTTAGTTCATACAACAAATGGTGAAGTTCTAAAAATGGCAAAAGATGCTCAATTACAAGGTCATCCTGTTTATATTGAAACATGTCCTCATTATCTTACATTGGATGATGAAGTGTATAATAAAGAAGATGGTCACTTATTTATATGCTCCCCTCCTATACGAAAAAAGGAGAATATAAATGAGCTATGGGAAGGAATTAAAGATGGTACAATAACTGTTTCGGGTTCAGATGATTGTGCATTTACAAGGGAAGATAAAGAAAAATATTTAAGTAGAGATTCATATGGAAAGTTAATGCAGGATTATAAAAAAGTAGTGAGCGGAATGTCCGGATTAGAAATGAGATTGCCAGTACTTATTACAGAAGGTGTTTGTAATGATAAAATAACATTAAATAAAATAGTAGAATTAACTAGCACAAATCTTGCGAAACTTTATGGTATGTACCCTCAAAAAGGTGCTATACAAGTTGGAAGCGATGCAGATATTATAATAGTGGATATGGAAAAAGAAAAAGTTGTCAGTAAAGAAATTCTTCACAATAATGTTGGATATTCTGCATATGAAGGAATGAAAGTTAAAGGAATACCGGATACAACAATACTAAGAGGTAAAGTGATAGTTAATGAAGGAAAATTCTATGGAAATAAGCATGAGGGTAAATTTGTAAAAAGAAAAATTAATAAAGAAATATTAAATAAATTTAGCTTTTAATTTATTTTAATTAATAAAATAGAAATTAGGAGGTTATGCTTGAAAACTTTAATTAAAGCTAAGTACATAATTGCATGTAAAGATGAAGAGTTTGTATTACTTGAAAACTCTGAGTTTGTTTATGAAAATGACAAATCATTTTCATAGGAAAAAGATATGATAATTATGTTGATGAAGTAATTGATGCATCAAATCATTTGGTAAGTCCAGGTATGTAATAAAAAACTGCTAATTTCTTTAGCAGTTTTTTGTGAACAAAACTTTATTTTCTTGACATAAACCTTTTGTTGTATAGCTGTTTTAATTTATTTAAACTGGTCTTAAACAACATTTTTAAGAGATATCGTTCTTTAGCTTTTAACTTCTCACTTCTAAAAGCTTATTTTTCAATTCTCTTTCAATTCTGTTCAACTCTATTTCTGCTTCTTTCCTCTTCTGGCGGCCTTCAGTCTGAATACGCATGACTTCATCCAACGTTGAAATCAGTGACTCATTGGTGATACGAAGTGTTTCAATATCTACAATTCCACGTTCTGATTCTTTGGCGGTATCTATTGTTGCCATTTTAAGTTTTTCTGCATTTTTTCTTAATAATTCATTGGTCATATCAGTTACTTCTCTCTGAGCTTTTGCAGCTTGACCTGAATGCGTAACTCCTAATGCTAAAACCATCTGGCTTTTCCAAAGAGGAATTGTATTTACAATTGTGGACTGAATTTTCTCAGCCATTATAGTATCATTTCCCTGAACTAAACGTATTTGTGGTGCCATTTGAATAGATATCATTCTGGTCAATTCTAAATCATGAATCTTTTTCTCAAATCGGTTGCAGATTGCAATCAGATCATTAACCTCCTGTGCATCCTCTGGCGTACCACTTAAAGCTGATTTTTCCATAAGTACAGGTAATTCTTCCTTCTGAACTTTATCCAGCTTTTTTTTACCAGCCATTATATACATAGAAAGTTCTTTAAAGTATGTTTTATTTAGATCATACATTTTATCAAGCATTGCTATGTCTTTTAAAAGCTGTATTTGATTCTTTTCCAAAGACTCACAGATTGTATTTATATTAACTTCTGCTTTATCATATTTAGCCTTCATAGCTGTTAGTTTATTTGATGACTTTTTGAAGAGTCCAAGAAATCCCTTCTCTTTTTCATCCACATCGAAACTTTTTAATTCTGTTACAACGCCTGAAAGCATATCACCTATTTCGCCCAAATCTTTTGTTTTCACATTATTTAGGGCTGATTCTGAAAAGTCCGCTATTTTCTTCTGAGCTCCTACACCATATTGAAGAATTTGGTTAGATTTTTTTAAATCAATCTGGCTTGCAAAAACATCAACCATCTTTTTCTCTTCTGGTGTCAGTGAACTTTCATCAAATATTGACTTTTCAATCTGAGTGTTGTTCTTTTTTGCTATTTCACTATTTATTTCCTCTTGAGAAGATGTATCTTCACCAAAAGGTTCAAAAGTTAATGTAGGTACTTCATTATTCATGTTTTCTTCCCTCATATTTTATTTTAAATTTTAAATTTTTCTATTCTTTTTTGCTAATCCTTCTTGGGCAAACATAGTCTCCATTACAGATATATCCGTTGATATATCCATTGCTGCATCCTCGAACAAACCATCAAGCAAATTCTCAAATGCATGATTAATGGTATCCATAGTTTCCTCTATTTCTTTTTTAGCATTTATAATATTTTCGCCGCTGACTGGTTGGTAGTCGAATTCTCTATATGCATCAAGTAGCTTTAATGTTGTTGGTAAGAAATATTCCGTAAATTTTTTAATTTCAGGAAATTTTTCAGGGTGAGTCTCTACATAATCAAAAATTTTTCCTGTTACTTCTTCAAGTCTGTCTAATTTGCGTGAGATTTCTTCTCCAGGTATTTCGATATTTGCATTTTTGATTTTTTGAACATATTGCCTGCCTTCATTAATTGCTTTTCTAATTTCAGGTTTTAGCGTATCCTTTTTATTATATTTATCTTCCGGAGTCTTTTCCTTACGCAAAGATTCTTCTTTATTCTTTGCTCGTTCCTCCATATCCCTCATTCTCATATTTTCCTGCAATTTAAGATACTGTTCATAGCTTTCATTATTTAACATAAAACATGTTTTTTTATCATCTATATGTCCTTCGGGGAACATACCGATATCAATCATTTTCTGTAGGTCCTTAACTATATATTTATTGTTTCTTGCAGGGACAGAAGTAAAATCTTTAATCATGCAATAATTTTGGCCATGCATCTGAGTTAAATACCCTTGATATCTCTTTAATCTTTTTCGAATTCTGTTTCCATTCAACAATAAAACCATACTTGCAGTAAAGCATGGCAGAAGTATAAATGCAATGATATTATACATTATACTACTTCCTGATGAATATCCTATAAGCGCTAATATACTTGCTGCAATTGCAGTTCCAATACTTCCGATTGCACCAAATACAGTAAGCAACGTGCCTGAAACCTTTCCAACAGGAACAGTAATTTTATTAGTTCTTGGAATTGGTTCATTGTTGTAACCCTTAGAATTAGTGTAATTATTCGTATTAGTATATGTATAGTTCTGTTTACTTGAGTTTTGTGAGTTCCATGTATGCGAATTGTTATCATAACCTTGTTGAGTATTATTCCAATTCCATGTCTGTGAATCTCTGTTATGATTGTACTGATAATCATCTGCCTTCCACTGTTGATCATCATGTGTATAATGATTTTGCCGATTGAAGTCAAGGGATCTTCTAACCTCAAATAGTGCATCATTAACAACATTCCTAATATCATGGTTTATCATATTAAAATTCCTATTGTTCACCGCATTCTGAACAATATTAATAATTTCATCACCTATATTAAAATTTCCCCGATTATTCATATCCGCCTCCAAGCGATACTTCAATAGTTTTTAATTGAATTGATATAGTATTTTCATTTTGCAAAAATTATATCATATCTGATTTTCGAAATCAAGTATCATTGAAAGGGCGTTTTTTAATCGCATTTAATAAATTCATTTACACGACTTTAGAAGTCTATAATGATATATGTTCAGATTTGTTTTGTATATCCATAATGTTTAATATTTGTATTCCTAGTTCAATTTGTAATCTTGAATGGCTACTTTCTATATCGATGTTATAATCCTTAAAAATTTTTTCTAATCTATATTGAATTGTTTTATAATGTATGAACATTTTTTCAGATGCTTTTTTTGCATTGCAATTTGAGTCAAGATATATGGATAGCGTTTCTATTAAATTTGACTTAGAATCGTTATCGTGTTTTTTTAGTATCAATAAATTTTCTGGAATCATATCGTACAATAACTCCTTGTCCTTAATATTGCTAAATATTTTAAGCATGATAGAATCATTATACATAATTACAAAATTATCTATATCACCGTATATAGTTCTTCCATAAGAAATTGATGACAATGATTCATGGTAACTTTTTGATATATCGCTTAAATTATTAATTATACTTCCAATACCTATTTGAATATACATAAATTCATATTTTTCAATAAATATTTGAATTGCTTTATTACACATTTCTTTTATGTCACTATATGATTCATTAATTTTACAATTAACTTTATGTAGTAAAAGTATTGATTTACCAAATTTTGATACAACAGATTGCTTGTAGTTATTTTTTATGTAAGAAATTATGGTGTTTGAAATTTTTTCGATATCTTCTTCATAAATATCTAATTTTTGATGTTTGTATATATCATTAAAATTTAAATCGAATATTATAAAACAATAATCAGCATTTTCTTTTATGTTAAATAATTTAGCTCTGTGCTTAATTTCATCGATCTTTATATCTTTTCTAAATATTAAATCATATAAAAGATCATTTAAATATTTTTCTTCAATTTTTTTAATTGCAAGGATCCTTTTCATTTCCATTAATGTAGCGGTTGCACAAATTTCAAGAATTGTATAGTCTACACACGAAAGTGGTGAATTAACTTCAAAAACTGCTAAATAAGCTTTGTCTCTATTTTCAAATGTTACAGGAAATAATACACGAATACATTCTTTTACTGGTACATCATTATTTTTAAAAATAACATTTTGTTTATTAAAGTAAAGATTATATAAGAAATTCTTTTCACAAGTTCCGGGCACTTCATCGTATTCACTTAAGTAATTATCAGTACATTCAATTATATTAAAAAACTCATCATACATAACAACTGGATTGTTTATTACTGTTTTAAAATAATTTATTATTAGTTTGATATCTGGTGTTTTTAATGATATACGAGAAAAACTATTATTAACATCTATTATTTTATTTAGTTCAGATTTGTAAAATTCTGATATGTAACTTTGAATGTAAAAAGCAATATTAAGACTATAAATGTCTTCAGTGGTTATTATTATAGGAGTATTTATATGGATATTAGTTATAAATGATTTTAATTTATTTATATTAAAAACGTTTTTTTCATTAATAATAATGGCTGAAACTAAATTGGTACTGCATAATTTAACAAAATCAATCAAACTTTCTTCTTCATTTATCAATAAATTATTATTTAAAATATATAGATTATTTGTTATTGGTGTTATGCCTATGTTATCGATTACTTCTATATTACCTACTAAATTATCAGAATAATTCTTGCTATTAATAATATGACAATCACGTAAATATGGAATTGTAATTATATCGGATACTTTTATCTGCATTCTAACCTCCAAAATTATAAATTTACAAATTTATTAATATAACATTATTTGAAAACTAATTTCTAAAAATGACTATGTATACATTATATATCTTTAAAGGAATTATGTAAATAAAACATTATGGAGTGCAAAAAATATTGTAAATACAACATAATAAAAAATAGTCAATATCATACTTAGACAATTTTTTAAATCTTAATTATCATATAAAGATAATTAAGAAATATGAATATTTTTATAATAATTTATATTAATTACTGTAACTTTGATGAAGTATGAAGTTAAATACAACATTTCTCTCATGAAATTTATGATATAAAAAAAGGGAAGAAGTAATTCATCCCTTTTAGAGTTCAATATTTAAATAAATAATTTTGTTTAAAACATCGAATAAATTAAGAAATAATTATATTATAGAGCTAAAGCCTCTACTGGCATTTTTTCTAATAAAGTTTTAAGTCCTATTCCTTTTTCGTATTCATATCCTAATTTTATCATTGTTCTTTCTATTGCAGCTATAGTAGAATAAACTGTGTGGTCATCTATATTTCCCATATGGCCTATTCTGAACATTTTTCCAGCATATGCAGCTAAACCACCAGCTACCATTGCACCTTCTTCAGCCAATATTTTTCTAAATTCTACGTCATTTATTCCTTCGGGATATAAAACATTTGAAAGAGTATTGCATCTGAATTCTTCTTTTGCAAGTATTTCGAATCCAATTGCTTCAAGAGATGCATTTATTGCATCTGAAACTCTTTTGTGTCTATCATATCTATTTTCAATCCCTTCTTCTTTTATTATTCTTACAGATTCTTTTAAAGCCCAAATTAGATTTACGGCTGGTGTTGCGAAATATTTGGAAGGATCGTTCATTATTGGGATCCATTTTTCAAAATCTATGTAAAATTCAGGAATAACACCTAAAGATTTTCTTCTGTTCAGAGCTTTTTGTCCAGCCCATAAAATTGCAAGTCCTGGTGCAACACCAAATGCCTTTTGAGAACCTGTAAATAATATGTCTATTCCCATATCATCAACATATTCTCTTTCTCCAGCTGTTGCAGCAACACCATCAACTATATATACTGTATCAGGGAAATTTTTAATTACTTTACCTATTTCTTCTATTGGTGCACGTGCACCTGTAGCCGTATCAACATGTGATACAGTAATAGCTGCATAATTTTTTTCTTTCAATTTATTTTCAATTGTTTCTGCAGAGATTACATCACCCCATGGAGCTTGTAAAACATCAACATTTAACCCTTTTCTTTGGCATAAATCTATGAATCTGTCGCCGAAAAATCCGTTAGATACTATTAAAATATTATCTTCTCTTTTTGTAACGTTTGCAACCGCCATTTCCATTGCCATTGTACCAGTTCCTGCTACTACAAAGCATTCGCCATCAACTTTTAATAAATCTTTTAGTTCAATAATTAATTCTTTGAAATCTTTAACAAATTCTGGATCTCCAAAAGCTACTGTGTTTCTACCCATTTGATCTGTAATAGATCTAACCGTAGGTGTTGGTCCGGGAATCATTACTAATTTTTGATTTTTCATTAACATTCTCTCCTCTTTAAATTATATTTAGTATTTCACATTGTGAAATTACATTTCATTAATTGAATTATAACAGTTTATTGCAAAAATGTCAATTGATATACGAATAAATTTTATTGATTTTAAACAATAAATATGATAAGATTTCACATAGTAAAATTAGATTCACATGGAGGTAAATATGTCAGAGAAATTAGCAAAGATTAACCAATCAGTTGAAAAAGTATTTCAAATTATAGAAACAATGGCAGAGAGCAGAGAACCTCTTCGTCTTCAAGATATTTCGTTAAAAGTAGAAATGCCTGCAAGTACTACATTAAGACTTATTACTACATTGATTAACTGCGGATATGCGAATCAGGATCCTAATACTTTAAGATATTCACTTTCTTTAAAATTCATGCATATAGGTAGTTTGGTAAGTTCCCAAACGAGTATTAGAGATATAGCTCATCCATACTTAGTTGAATTATCAAAAAAATGTAAAGAGTCAGTATGTATGGCAATCGAGCAGAATATGGAAGTTGTATATATAGATGTAATTGATGGGCCAGATGGTATGCTTAGGATAACACAAAGAATAGGAAAAATAGCTCCTATGCATAGCACGGGAGTTGGCAAATTGTTGCTATTAAATTATGACTCTAAAGAAATAAATAATATTATTTCTAAAAAGGGACTTGTTTCTTTAACACCAAATACAATTACGACAAAAGAAGAATTGTTGAAAGAACTTGAAGTAATAAAGTCTCAAGGATATGCTTTAGATAATGAAGAATGTGAGCTTGGTGCACGTTGCATTTCTGCAGGAATTAAAGATTATACTGGAAAAATTGTTGCTGGTATAAGTGTTTCAGGACCTGTTACACGTATGACAATGGAATATATAGATACAATAAAAAATACAGTTATGGATACTTCAAAAAAAATATCAGAAATTCTTGCATATAAAGTGCTATAAAAAATTATTTTACTTTGTATTTGAATAATTTTTCGCATTTTAACTAAACTAATGGTGATAAAAAAATGCAGGAGGAAAAAATGTCAATACAAACTTTAAAAACAGAAATTAAATCAGCTGGCAATGAATATAAAGTTGAATGCACTGCAAGAGGAAAATCATTTATATTGGATGAACCAGAAGAATTTGGTGGCTCAAATGGCGGTATGAATCCTGGCGAAGCTTTGCTAAACGCACTTGGAGCATGTAAATATATGGTTGTTAAAAGGTTTTCTGGTAAATTTAATATACATTTGCAAGAAATTAAGGTTACCATGGAAGGTCAATTTGATCCTGACGGTATGGATGATGATAATAGTATTAAAATTGGATTTTCTAAAATAACTACTAATTACCATATTAAAGCTAATAATACAAATGAAGAAATTAAAAAATTTGTTGATTATATTGAACAACACTGTCCAATGAAGGATACAATTTATAACAGGCCTGAAATGGTAGAAAAAGTAAATATTCTATAATAAAAAAATCTTTAAATAACATTAAATAGATGTTATTTAAAGATTTATTTTTAAGAGGTTAGCAATTTATAATAGATTAAAAAGTAGCAATTTTATCTAACATTTCTCTTAATTTAGTTTCACTATTTAAATCAGTAATAAATATTAAATGATCTTCTGCTAATATTCTTGTATCACCTCTTGGTATAAAATCTTTGCCACCCCTTTTAATTGCTATAAGTAAACAATTTTTCGGAAAATCTATTTCTTTAATAAGTTTTTCTTCAACTATTGATCCATAGTGAACAACTAAATCTACTGTTGTTTTACTTTCTACATTATTTTCATCAATTAAAATTTCTTTTTCTGAAATTTGGTTTTCTAATAAAGATTCATAAATTGGAGTGCTTTTTAACAAGTCTGCTACAACATATGCTACTAATGAGACGAATGTAAGAGCAAGTAAATGAGTGAATGAACCAGTCATTTCAATTAATAGAACAGAACCCGTTATTGGAGCTCTAACAATAGCTGTAAAATATCCAGCCATTGCAAGAACAACAAAATTATAAAATAAATTAGGTTCAAATCCAAAAAAGTTAACTCCAATATTACCAAATATTGCTCCAATGGTAGCTCCCATTATAAGTAGAGGAAAAAATATACCTCCCGGTGTTCCAGAACCAAAGCTAATCATAGAAAATAGAAATTTTATTATAAGAATTAAGATTAATAAACTTAGGCTTGTAGAAAGATGTAATTCTTCAATTATACTATGTCCACTACCTAATACAATTGGGAAAAAAAGTCCTATAATACCAGCAATCATAAATGGAATAATTGGTTTTGTTTTTACATTTAGCCATTTTATTTTTTTATAAAGTTTCTGTGTTTGTAATAAAATATAGTTATAAATTGAACCACTAATACCAAGTGCTATACCAAGTATGCAAATTAACCAATAACCGCTTAAAGGGATTGTATCTTGCAAATCAAAACTAAATACAGGATTCATTCCAAAAACAGATTTGGAAATAAAATCTGCTACAACTGCTGATATCATAGTTGAAAGTAAAATTATAGGAGAAAAATATTTAAAAACTTCTTCTAATACAAACATTACTCCTGCTAATGGGGCATTAAATGCTGCAGCGAGTCCTGCACTTGCCCCACTTGCTATAAGCATTTTTTTTTCTGTTCTTGTAGATGAAAATTTTTCCCCAACAGCTTGCCCTACACAAGCACCAAGTTGTATAGATGGACCTTCGCGTCCAAGTGATAGGCCGGCTAAAATTGCTAAAGTGCCTCCAAAAAATTTTGCAATTAAAGTACCTAACCAATTATAATTAAAATAACCCATAATAACACCTTTTACTTGTGGTATACCACTACCACTAATCATGCTATTTTTTGATAAAAGCAATCCGATTATGTAACCACCTAAACTGAGTAATAAAAATGCAATTGGTATCATTAATAAATTATTTCTTAAATATGCATATATTTTAAAAGAAATTTCTTCTGCGTGCATTAGGGTTAAACGGTAGGCGGTTATGACAATGCCAACAAATAATCCAATTATTATACTTTTACACAATATTGGCAATTTATTTGAATGTATGTGAATTAATGCTTTATAATTATTGTTATCTTTACTCATAAAAGTCCTCATTTTATTTTTTTATTTAATGTATAATTGAAGTGGTATTTTAAACATATATATAATAACATAAATATTGTCGAAAAAAAATAGTTTATTCAATTATTAACATATGCCAAATCTTTATTAAAAATATAATATAGTTAGAGTAAAAGTAGAGTAAATTTAAAAGACTTTTAAAATATTGATAAATTAATATTAAAACACACTAATATTGACATAAAAGTAATAACTTGTTAAAATGATTTTAAAATGATAAAAGAAGGTTACTATGGCTAATATTAAAATTGATAAAACTTTATATCATTCAAAACCAATGGATGATAACAGACTTGAAAAAGAACTAAATACATATGATTTACTTGAAAAATTAGATATACCTTTTGTAAGAGTAGATCATGAAGCAGCGCAAACAATTGATGACTGCAATGATATTGATGAAGCTCTTAGTATTAAAATTTGTAAAAATTTATTTTTAAGAAATAATTCTAAAACAGATTTTTATTTACTTTTAATGCCTGGTGATAAGAAATTTTTAACTAAAGATTTATCAAAACAAATTGGATGTTCAAGGCTTTCTTTCGCAGAAGGTGAATATATGGAAAAGCATTTAAATATTACTCCAGGTTCTGTAAGTGTTCTTGGACTAATGAATGATAAAGATCATAATGTTCGGTTGTTAATAGATAAGGAAATATATGAATCTGAATATTTTGGATGTCATCCATGTATAAATACTTCAAGCCTTAAAATAAAAACTTCAGATTTATTAGAAAGATTTTTACCTTACACTGGTCATGAAGTAACAGTAGTGGAATTATAATTAGGTGGTGGTAATATGCTTAAAAATATTAAAATCAGGATTGCAGATGAAAAAGATTATAAAGCAATATTAAATATATATGAAAAATATATTACAGACACTTTAATTACCTTTGAATGTAAAGTTCCTACATTAGAAGATTTCAGTAAAAGGTTATTAAGTATTCAAAAAATATTTCCTCTTATTGTGTGTGAAATTGAAAATGAAGTTGTTGGTTATGCTTATATATCAAGATTTAGAGAAAGAGAAGCATATGACTGGACAGTTGAATCATCTGTTTATATAAAATCTGACTATCATAGCATGAATATTGGAAAAGCTCTTTATTATAGTATAATAGAATTATCAAAATCATTAGGATATTTAAGTATGATTGGTGTTGTCACTATACCTAATATTAAAAGTGACAAACTTCATCATTCGTTTGGATTTGATGAAATTGGAGTACTAAAAAATGTTGGTTTTAAAAATGGCACTTGGAATGATGTTAAATGGTATAGTTTAAAGTTAAATGATTATGATATATCACCAAAAAAACCTAAATCTATTAGTGAAATTAATATTAATGAATTAAATAATATATTAAATAAAGCTGAACAAATTCAAACCCGCCAATTATAGCGGGTTTACTATTACTAACCGCCTCCCCTTAAAAAGCATAAATTAAATGCAGAAATAAAATCATCAAATTCTTTCTCTTCAATTTTAAAGGTAACTAAAATGTTTCTGATGTTTAAAACATTAAATTTCATTGAAGTTTGGGGCCCGACTGTTACCTCCCAAAAATGCCCTTTGAACGTTTCTTCATCTTCTGTAGTTCCACCTATTTTAAGAAAGTATTCTACAATATCTTTGCGGTTAATTTCACCCATCTTTAGAGTTTTAGTTCTTACCATTATTCACTATTCACCGCTTTCTTTTTAATTTTAGAACATTTATAATATGCTTTTAACTCCTGTAATTATATTTAATACCTGCTTTTGTTTGGATCTTTCGTATTGTTTATGAGATAAAAAAATTGTATCATACTTAACTTCTGTATACAAGGAAACTTCAATAAAATAGGTTTATCTAAAATACAAAATGCATGTATTTAATAAAAATTACATGCATTTTTTTGTTGTAAATGAGAGAGTGATCAATCTCTATAATCATGCTTTTTTATATTAATATCTGTTAATTCATCAGAATATTCAGCAGGTAAAATTTTGTGATTTATATTAATTTTATTAGATTCATAATTTTTTTGAGAATTATTTACAAACTTCATAGCTAAATATATTGAAGAATAAAAGATAATCATAATTATTCCTGTAATAAGACCTGTACTTTGCCCTGAGATAAAAGGCATGCTTAATATAATTGTAATTAAACATATTAGAGCAATCCAAGATGTAAAAGGGAAACCAGGCATTTGACATTTTCCTTCGGGAGGGCAACCATTTTTTTTACGAAAACGAATATGTGTAGCCATAATTACCGCATATGTAAAAAGTAGCGCAAATCCACCTGAAGAAATTAAAAACATATATACACTTGGAAGCAAAAGGCCGATGGATAAACCAAGAAGCATGGAAGCTCCAGAAAATAAAATTCCTTTATATGGAACGTCGCTTTTATCTTGTAAATAGGTAGGAGCATGGCCTTCATCAGCAAGGGATCTCATCATTCTGCCAAGTCCAAACATTGCAGCAAGCATGGTTGAGAGTATGGCAGTTATAAGTACAATATTAATTACAGTACCTGCCCATCCCATACCGCGCAAATTTAATGCTGCAACCATGGGGCTCACATCTTCGCTAAGGCTTGCTGTAGGTATAAGTGGCAACAAAACTGCAACAGAAACTATATAAAATCCAACTAAACAAATTACAGTAGAAGTAATTGCTTTTGGGATTGTTTTTTTAGGATCTTTTGCTTCGGAAGCTGCTAAACCAATTATTTCAAAGCCCGCATATGAAAATATGACAATTAACATACTTCCTGCAATACCTCTTATTCCTCCTGGCATAAATGGTTCATTTGTTAGTTCTCCTGTCCCTATTGCTTCACCACCCAACAATCCTGAAATTAGCAGCAAGCCTATAACAATAAAAGATACAATTGCTAATAATTTTATAGAAGCAAGACCACTTTCAAGTTTGCTAAGTTTATCAGCTCCTAATAAATTGAGGAAAGTTACTCCAATAATTATTAAGCTTCCTAAAACTGGTATTGAAATATTAGGATACCATTCTCTTACTAATATTGATACAGCAGTTGCTTCACTTGACATTGCAAGAACCATCCCAGTCCAATAAACCCAACCTACTACGAAACCAGTTCCTGGGCCAAAAGTATTTGCAGCAAATGTCCTAAAAGAACCTGAGTCGGGATTAGCTACTGTCATTTCAGAAAATGCAAATAGAATGAAATATACTAATATTCCACCTAAAATGTATGATATTAATATTGAAGGACCAGCAGCGTGAATAGCAACTGAAGAACCAAGAAAAAACGAACCTCCAATTACAGTTCCTAAAGCCATCATAGTAAGATGTGTAGCATTTAGCCCATTATGTTTTTTTTCCATGTTTATCTCCATATTTATGAAATTTTTTGAATTAATTTTTATTGTTTCTATATTTTTAAAATATATCCTTTGATTATAAACCAATATGTTAAATTTCTTAGGCTTGTCATCCTGAGCGATACTGAAGGATTTTGTAATTTTTAACTTATTAGTGTTAAATTCTTTTTAATAGTATTTATTTTTCTATAATCATAATACTTGTAAAAAAGTGTAAATTTTCATATAATTAAATTAAATATATTTATGGAGGGAATATGAACGATACTATTAATTTATTGATGAATCACATGTCTATAAGAAAATATAAAGATCAAAAAGTAGAAAAGGAAATTGTAGACACTATAATTAAATGTGGTCAAATGGCACCAACATCAAGCCACTTTCAACATTATACAATAATTGAAGTTAAAGATCAGAGCAAAAAGGAATTTTTATCTGAAACGGCAGGAGGACAGCGTTGGGTTAAAGAAGCACCATTAGTTTTATTATTTTGTGCAGATTTAAACAGGGGAAAAAAGTATTTTGAAGATACGGACAAAGAAGTATTTAGCAATACTGAATGTTATACAGTAGCTGTTATTGATGCTTCACTAGCTCTTCAAAAAAGCTTTATTGCTGCTCAAAGTTTAGGTTTAGGTGGAGTTGTTGTTGGTGGAATTAGAAATGATGTTGAAGCTTTGTCAAAAGAATTTAAACTTCCAGAAATGGTTGCACCATTATGTTTGTTATGCTTAGGATATCCTGATGAAAACCCTGGTGTAAAGCCTCGTCTTCCACAAGAAGAAATACATAAAGTAGATTTTTATGATGATAGCAATCAAGAATTATTAATTAATGAATATAACCAGACAGTTAAAGATTATTATATTGAAAGAACTGATGGTAAAACACAGGATACATGGACTAAGAGAAGTGGAAGCTATCTAATGGCTAAAACAAGAGATGATGTTGGGGTATTCTTTAGAAAAATTGGATTTTTGAAAAAATAAATTTATAATAAGAAGGTAATGAAATACAAACTTTCATTACCTTTTCAGATAAGAATTTAAGAAGAAGTTACTAATGAATTTAAGTAAAGTGAATTTAGATTCAAGGATATGGTATTAATTATTTCTTCAGTATTTACCCACTTTTTATTTTCAACAGTGGACATTTCGAACAAGTCTTTAGTCAAAATTCCACTATTAATTGTATTAAAACATGCTTCTTCTAATTTGTTAGAAAATTCAATTAATTTATCATTAGAATCCAATTCACCTCGTTTTCTCAGTGCTCCGGTCCATGCAAATATAATTGCCATTGGATTCGTAGATGTTGTTTCTCCATTTAAATATTTATAATAGTGTCTTGTTACAGTTCCATGAGCTGCTTCAAATTCATATGTTCCATCAGGTGATACTAATACAGAAGTCATTAAAGCTAAGCTGCCAAATCCAGTAGCAACCATATCGCTCATTACATCTCCATCGTAATTTTTACAAGCCCATATCATTCCACCTTCAGATTTGATTGCTCTTGAAACAGCATCGTCAATTAATGTATATAAATAATTTATACCTAAGTTTTGAAATGTTTCTTTATATTTTTCATTATATAATTTATGAAAAATATCTTTAAATTTATTATCATATGTTTTAACAACTGTATCTTTAGTAGAGAACATTAAATCTGATTTTTCATAAATAGCTTGTTTAAAACATGTTTCAGCAAAATATTCTATTGATGAATCCAAGTTGTATTCACCCATTACTATACCTTTTTCTTTGAAATCAAATATAGTTTTTCTTATTTCATTATTATTTTTATCTGTTAGTATAATTTCTGCTTTTGTTCCAGCTTCAACCTCCATACTAGTTGATGCATATAAATCACCGTAGGAATGCCTTGCAATTGTTATTGGTTTCTTCCAACTTGGAATAATAGGGGAGATTGTGTCTAATATAATTGGTTTTCTAAATACTGTTCCATTTAATATTTTTCTAATTATAGCAT
>DIVM01000367.1:204-12273 GCA_002435835.1 Firmicutes bacterium UBA6132 | reverse complement strand
TCAATATATTTTTTCTTTCCTATTGTTAGGTTTGCTACCATTTCAGATAATGCTGCACCCAACGCACCACTTACAGCAGCAACACTTCCGCCACCTGGTACTGGAGAATTTGATGCAAGTTCATCTACAAATTTAACCAATGTCATGTTTTTCATAAGAATCTCCTTTTATTATATTACTATTTTTCCGTTTTTAATTACTGTTTCAACAATATTAACTCCTGCATTATATGGCAGAAAATTAATTGATGGATATTCAAGTATTATTATATCTGCTTTTTTTCCGATTTCAATACTTCCAATATTATTATTTTTGTTTACAGCGCATGCAGCATTAATTGTGAGTGCAGTAATAATTTCCTCAATGGACATTTTCATTTTAATTGCTGCAAGTGCTATTACCAATGGAATAGAATTAGTAAAACAGCTACCAGGATTAAAATCTGTTGCTAATGCTACTGCACATCCTGAATCAATCATATTCCTCGCTCTTGCAAATTCTTCACTTAAACAAAATGCAGTTGCAGGAAGAAGAGTAGCAATTGTATTTGACTCTGCAAGTTTTTTTATTCCTTCATCAGATGCTTGAAGCAAATGGTCTGCAGATGAACATCCTAATTCAACAGCAAGTTCTGTTCCGCCTAATTGAACTATTTCATCAGCATGAATTTTCAAACTAAGACCTAAATTTTTAGCTTCTGTTAAAAATCGTCTGGACTGTTCAATAGAAAATACATTTTTTTCACAGAATATATCAGCAAAATCTGCAAGACTATTTTCCGCAACTTCTTTCATAACATCAATCATAAAATCAATAAATTCATCTTCTTTACCTTTAAATTCAGGCAAAACACTGTGAGGTCCTAAAAATGTGGAAACAATATCTACTGGATGTATTTTATTAAGTTCTTTCATTGCTTTTAACTGGTTTAATTCAGTATCATGGTCCAAACCATATCCGCTTTTACCTTCTACAGTTGTTACACCCATAGCAATCATTTTATCAAGACGTTTTTTGCCTTCTAAAATAAATTCATCTAAGGTTGTATTTCTTGTAGCTCTTACTGAATTAGTTATGCCGCCGCCTCTTTCCATAATGGACATATAGCTGTCGCCTTTTAGTCTCCAAGAAAATTCATCAGCTCTGTAACCTCCGAATACAAAATGTGTATGAGAGTCAACAAAACCCGGTAAAACAGCTTTATCTTTAGCATCTATTACTTCATAAATGCTTTCGTCATATTTTTTAAGTATTTCTTCAGTTGTACCAACGTCAGTTATAACATCATTTTCTATAACAACACATCCGTTTTTAATTAATCCTATGTCCGACATTTCTTTGCCATGTTTAGGAGAATTTCCTTTACAAGTGACAAGCTCATTTGCATTTTTAATAATTAATTTATTCATGATTCCTCCAGAAAACAGTGATACATTTTCATGTATCACTGTAAAATTGCTAATGCAATAAGATTATTGAAGTTTTGATTCTAATACTTGGTCCATTGTAAAGTTTTCAAGTCTTAAATAATGATCTGCAGTATCCACTAATGCTTGCATTGGAACAAGACCAACTATTTCGCTACCTACTATGTTTACGCCGTATCTTTCTGCTTCCATTTTAACTGTTTCAAAAACTCTGTAAATAGATGTTTTTGTATAATCCGTTAAATTCATTGATACTTGAACAATTCCTCTATCTTCAAGATCAATACCAAGAGCTTTTACAAATCTAAATCCGCCGCTTATATGTCTTATTTTTTTTGCAATGCTATTTGCTATTTCAATATTGTTAGTTGAAAGATTAATATTATAAGCTACAAGTGGCATTCTTGCACCTATGGCAGTTACTCCTGCTGTTGGATGAATTGTTGTAGGACCAAAATCAGGTTTCCACATATCATCTTTCATTTTTTCTGCCATTCCTTCAAATTGACCTTTTCTTATATTCGCAAGATTTTCTCTATGAGAAGCTGTTGAAGATTTTTCGTAAAGGAAAAATGGTAAGTTGAATTTTTCAGATGCTTCTTTTGCAACTTCTTTTGCTAATTTATCAGCTTCTTCAACTGACACATTTTTTATAGGAATAAAAGGCACAACGTCAACTGCTCCCATTCTTGGGTGCTGTCCTTCATGTTTTGTTAAATCAATTAATTCAACAGCTTTTCCTATTGCTTCTACCATTGCTTTTTTAAGTGCTTCAGGTTCACCTACTACAGTAACTACACTTCTGTTGTGATTTTCATCGCTTGAATAATCCAGAAGTTTAACATCTTGACGTCCTCTGAATACATCAAGAATTTTTTCAACTTTTTCTAAATCTTTTCCTTCACTAAAATTAGGAACACATTCTATTATTTTATTCATAATTTTCCTCGCTATTTATTATAATTTTTTAAAGTTTTTTCTATTAAATCATCATCTGCAACATATGGAATCGTAATATGATCTTTCCCAGCAAATTTTTGGTTATATTCCATAGTAGTTTCTATTGAATGTTCATTTCTTGCCCAGCTTCTTCTTGAAACTCCAACCATTGTATCCCATGGAACGGATGCCATGATTATTTCATCAGCTCTTTCACTTCCATCAAGAACCATACCAAATCCGCAGTTTATGGATTTGCTTATTCCAACTCCTCCTCCATTATGAAGAGCAATTAAACTCATACCTCTTGCAGCATTTCCTGTAAAACAGTGAACTGCCATATCTGCTGTTACGTTGCTTCCGTCATAAATATTAGATGTTTCTCTGTAAGGAGAATCAGTTCCGCCAGTGTCATGGTGGTCACGTCCAAGCATTACTGGTCCGATTTCACCGTTTCTAACCATTTCATTAAATTTCAAAGCTATGTCTCTTCTTCCCAATGCATCTTGGTAAAGAATTCTTGCTTGAGTTCCAACAACTAATTTATTTTTCTCTGCATCTCTAATCCAAATATAATTATCTCTGTCCTGTCCTCTTCTGTTAGGATCAATTACACTCATTGCAGCATGGTCTGTTTTTCTTAAATCTTCAGGTTTTCCGCTTAAACAAACCCATCTGAAAGGTCCGTATCCGTAATCAAAAAGCATTGGTCCCATAATATCTTCAACATATGAAGGGAATATAAAGCCTTCTGATGTGTCATATCCGTTTTTAGCAATTTCTTTAACTCCTGCATCAAAACAAGCTTTCATAAAAGCATTGCCGTAATCAAAGAAATAAGTTCCTCTGTCAGCTAATGTTTTTACTGCTTTGTAATGGTCATGCAAAGATTTGTCAACAAGTTCACCAAATTTTTGTTTATCTGAATTCAATAATTCTGTTCTTTGCTCAAAATTTAATCCTTTTGGGCAATATCCTCCATCATAAGGCACGTGGCATGATGTTTGGTCCGACAATAAATCTACATGTATGTTGTTATTAACAGCATATTCTAGCAAATCAACTATATTTCCGTGATAAGCTATTGAAATAGTTTGTTTTTTCTCCATATATTCTTTAGCAGTTTTAAAAGCTTCTTCACAATTATCTGTTACTAAAGAAACCCAACCTTGATCTTTCCTTGTAACAATTCTTGAATAATCAACTTCTGCTATAATACCAACACCATTGGCAATTTCTATTGCTTTTGGCTGAGCTCCACTCATTCCACCAAGACCTGATGTTATGAAAAGATGTCCTGCTAAATCTTGATCATCTGGAATTCCTAATTCTTTTCTTCCTGCATTAATTAATGTATTAAAAGTTCCATGTACAATACCTTGTGGTCCGATGTACATCCATCCACCTGCAGTCATTTGTCCATAACTTGAAACTCCCATAGCAGTAGCTTTTGCCCAATCATGAGGATTATCAAACATCCCTATCATTAGTCCGTTTGTTATAATTACCCTTGGACTTGTTTTATGAGATTTAAAAAGTCCTAGTGGATGACCTGACATAACTGCAAGAGTTTGTTCATCAGTCAATTCTTCCAAATATTTTTTAAGTAATTGATACTGCATCCAGTTTTGACAAACTTGCCCAGTTTCTCCGTAAGTAACAAGTTCATATGGATAAAGAGAAATTTCATGATCCAAATTATTGTCAATCATTACTTGAAATGCCTTTCCTTCTGTACAATTACCCTTATATTCATCAATAGGACGACCATAAATTCTTTCTTTAGGCATAAACCTATAACCATAAATTCTTCCTGTTGTCATAAGTTCATCTAAAAACTCTGGAGCTAATGTCTCATGAAGACTTTCAGGTACATATCTTAAAGCATTTTTTAAAGCAAGTTTTATTTCTCTATCATTTAATGTAAGTTCTCTTTTTGGCGCTCTTCTAACACCCTCTTTAAACACAGGATATTCAGGCAATTCGTCACTAAGCTTTATTGTCATTGCATTTGAAATATCAAAATTATTCACCATAACCAACCTCCACTTTTTTTCATTTAATATATTTTTATTATAAAATTTTTACGTCGATATTACGTCGAAAATGCATTAAAGTTATAAAAAAATTCTTAAGATAAGTTTAAGCATATCCTTTTATAATAAATATATAAGTTAATAATAATATTGACTTAGAAATTCCCTCTCCCTTGTTTTTTTATAAATATTTTTAAATTATGCCCCCGTTTGGGCATAATTTTTTTGTATGCCCTAACCCCATTTTTAAGAGTGTTTTTTTCTGAAAAATGGCGGTAGGTCAACCGCAACGAATTCCAAAAATATGCGACCAAAGGGAGCAAATATTTTTGTGAATGAGACTGCGTCCTACATGCTTAATACATTTCAGATAAAAGATATTCTTATAAACTAAAAAAGGGCATATGCCCTTTTTTAATTATATTTAGAATAATCCTTTAATTTTACCGTCAACGTCTACATCAATATTTTCAGCTGCTGGAACTTTTGGAAGTCCTGGCATTTTCATTATGTCACCTGTTAAAGCAACTATAAATCCAGCGCCTGCTGATAAAGTTAAATCTCTTATTGTTATTTTGAATCCTGTTGGTCTTCCTAATATTTTAGCATCATCTGTCAAAGAATATTGATTTTTTGCCATGCATATTGGTAAATTGCCAAAGCCTAATTTTTCAAAATTTAATATTTCCTTGCTTGCTTTTGGTGCAAAATCAACATCATCAGCACCATATAATTTTTTAGCTATTGATTTAATTTTTTCTTTTATAGGCATATTTAAATCATATGCAAATTGTAATTCACTGTTTGTTTCAGTTAATCTTAAAACTTCATTAGCTAATTCTTCTCCGCCTTCTGAACCTTTTCCCCATACTTCTGATAAAGCAACATTAACACCTAATTCTTTACATTTTTCTTTTATTAAATTTAATTCAGCTTCAGAATCAGTTGGGAATTTATTTATTGCAACAACTGCTGGAAGTTTAAATACTTGAGTTATATTTTCAACATGCTTTAATAAATTTGGAAGTCCTGCTTCAAGAGCTTTAAGATTTTCTGCTCCTAAATCTGCTTTAGCTACTCCACCGTTATACTTTAATGCTTTTACAGTTGCTACTATTACAACAGCACTTGGCTTTAATCCAGTCGCACGACATTTAATGTCTATGAATTTTTCAGCTCCAAGATCTGCTCCAAAGCCTGCTTCTGTAACTACATAATCTGCCATTTTACTTGCCATTTTCGTAGCTATAACAGAGTTACATCCATGAGCTATGTTAGCAAAAGGTCCGCCGTGTATGAATGCAGGTGTTCCTTCTAATGTTTGAACTAAATTTGGTTTTAAAGCATCTTTTAACAATGCTGCCATTGCTCCTTGAGCTTTGATTTGTCCACAAGTAACAGGCTCACCTGTTCTTGAATATGCTACTACTATTTTTGATAATCTTTCTTTTAAATCATTTATATCATTTGAAAGACAGAATATTGCCATTACTTCTGATGCAACAACTATATCAAATCCATCTTCCCTAACTACCCCTTCAGTTTTTCCTCCAAGGCCGTTTACAATTCGTCTTAATTGTCTGTCATTCATGTCAACAGCTCTTCTCCACAATATGCGGCGAGTGTCTATATCAAGTTCATTTCCTTGGTGAATGTGATTGTCAATCATAGCAGCAAGTAAATTGTTTGCAGCTCCTATTGCATGAAAATCTCCTGTAAAATGAAGATTTATATCTTCCATTGGAACAACTTGTGCATATCCTCCACCTGCAGCTCCACCTTTTACTCCAAAAACAGGTCCTAATGATGGTTCACGAAGTGCAATAATAGTTTTTCTGTTTAATCTTGAAAGAGAATCACCTAAACCTATTGTAGTAGTCGTTTTTCCTTCGCCTGCTGGTGTTGGATTAATAGCTGTTACTAAAATTAATTTAGCATCTTCATTATTTTTTAATTCATTTTGCAAATATCTAAAATCTATTTTAGCCTTATATTTGCCATAGTTTTCAACATATAAATCCGGTATTCCTATTTTTTCTGATATGGTATTAATTACTTGCATCTCTGCTTGTTGGGCAATTTCGATATCGCTTAAAAATTTCATAAAACCCTCCTGAAGTTATTTTCTGTTTTAATCATAGATATCTTTCGTCTAAAAAACGTCTACAGATATTTATTGCATATGTAATATAAATTAATTTATATCCATTGAATTTGTGTTTATAATAATATATCATTAAATGGTAAGATTTGTACACAATAATTTATAAAAAGAGAGTTAAAAGTGTGTGTATTATAATTATTTGACACCAAAAGAATCTTCTGATACACTTAACTTTAAAGATAATACAATAATTCCAATATATATTATTGCATACAGGATCATTGCACATATGATAACGTATTATTAAGAGCTGCAATTTTTCCAAGGAAGCTTTAGTACCAATATTTACTCTAAAATTATTATTAATTTTAGTGTGTGAAAGGTGATGTTATGAATAATATTTCTGTTAATCTCTTAGGAGACCCAACTGTAAAATTAAATGGAAATGAAGTTTTTTTTCCATATAAAAAATCAGAAGGGCTCTTTTATTATTTATGTATTAACAAAAAAATTTCAAGAGAAGAAGCTATAAATATATTTTGGGCAGATACTGAAGAAACAACTGCAAGAAAAAATTTAAGGGATGCTATTTATAAAATTAAAAAAGCTCTTTGCGATGATATATTTTCACCGTCTAAATCATCAATTGAATTTAATGAAGAAATACAAATTGAAATAGATATAGATAAAATTGCTTCAAATAAAATATTAAAGCATTACAAAGGGGATTTTTTAGGAAATTTTCAAATAAAAAACTGCTATGATTTTGAAAATTGGGTATCTGAAAAAAAAGCAGATTATAAAAACATATATATTAAAGCAGTTTCTAAAAAAGTAAATGAATTAGTGAGCATGGGTGATTTAAAAAGCATACAAAATTATAGCAATATACTAATTGAAAATGATCCTTACAATGAAAAAATTTACAGATATATTATGAAAGTATATGCTTTGTCAGGAGATTATAATAAAGCTATAAAGCTATATTACGATCTTACTGATATTCTAAAAAAAGATTTGGACATAGAGCCTGAATTAAACACTAAGAAAATGTTTAAAGAAATTTTAAAATTAAAAGATATTTCTGTTATTAAAAATGAAAATTTGAATTATTTTTATGGAAGATATAACGAGCTATATGCTATAAATAATATTATTTATGATTTTAATGAAAACTCAGGTACTTCTATTATTTTGACAGGTGAAGCTGGAATAGGAAAAACTTCTTTGTTAAATAAAATAATTTTATCTGATTCAAATAAAAACATTATTTTAAAGTCTACATGTTATAGCGCTGAAGAAGACTTTTTTTTAAAGCCATGGCACAGCGTTTTTTCCATGCTTGGAGATTATGTTAAATCAGAAAAAATTTATGTTTCTGCACAACAAGAAGAAATAATTAGTTATATTTTTCCTTCATTTAATAAAAATATTAAGTTTAAAAAATCAGATATTATAAATCAAAACGAAAATACCGTGTTTGAAATGGCAGTGGATGCAATCATACAACTCTTACAGAAACTTTCAGAGCGCAAAAAAATAATTTTTGTATTTGACGACATTCAATGGATGGATAAAATGAGCAAATTACTTTTAACAAAAATATTAACTCATTTTTCAAACAAGGATGTTTTATTGTTAAGTGCTTACAGAAATGATTTTGAAAGCAAAATGCTTTCTTTTACTATACCTTTAATAAAATCAGATTTGCTGAAGAAAATACAATTAAACAGATTTACTTTTGAAGAAACCAAAAATATTGTATCAGAATATTTGCCAAATATTAAAATAAACGACTTTCTATTAAACAACATTTATAATGATACTGAAGGAAATGCTTTATTTTTAATTGAGCTTTTAAAAGTGGTAAAAGATAAAGGATATACAAAAGAATTATCATCTAAAGCTACTAACATAATAAACAGTAGGATTATGGGATTAAGCAAAAATGAAAAAATACTTTTAAATAATATTTCATTATTCTTTGATAAAGTAAGTATTGATTGTTTGAAAATTTTAGTTCCTTTTGATGAACTTGAAATTTTTGATTTAATTGAATCTTTACAAGAAAAAAATTTAATATGTGAATTAATAACTGACAGAGATATTTTTTACAGCTTCACACACCAAAAAATACGTGAATATATTTATGACAATCAATCAAACGGTAAAAAAATATTACTTCATGAAAAAATAGGAAATTATTTTGAAGAGAAATTTAAATCATCGGGCAAAAAACATTTATACCCAAATTTAATATATCATTTTGAAAAATGTGGCAATAAATATAAATCACTGAAATATAAAGTTGAAAACTTAACAGATTTATATACTATGTATCATGAAACTTACCCAGTATTTACATCCGAAACATTAGGTTACACCGAATCTAAAGATATTTTTAACGTTGAAGCAAAGCTAAATGAAATAAATGAAGAATTATGTTTATTGGATAAATCGGATACTGAATATTTAAAAATAAAAATGGAATTTACCTACTTATTAGGCAGATATTATATATCAATGGGCGAATATGATAAAGGGCTTGAAAATATTGATTTTAGCTTAAGATTAGCAGATAAGCTTGAAAATTATGTTTATTTATTGAATAATTACAAGCAAATGGTTTTTTACTCCATTCAAGTTAACGACATACCTATAATGTTTAAATATATCAATAAAAGTTTAAAACTTCTTTCTTTATATGACAATATAGAAGAAAAAGGCACTATGCTTAGACTAAAAGGACTTTATTATATTAAAATCAAAAAATATGAAGAAGCTGAAAAGTTATTAAATGAATCCATTAATATTTTTTCAAGCTTAAATAATATATCAAATAAATATATTTTAAGCATTTCAGCAAGTTATAATTATTTAGGTCAATTAAATATAAATTTAGGCCAATTAGATTTAGCAATTGATTATTATAAAAAAGCTATAAATTTATGCAATGACAACGACATAAGCAAGGGCTTAGAAATTTTTTATTCTAATATTGGTCAAGTTTTATATGAAATGAAAAATTTTGATGAAGCTAAAAATTATATGACTAATTCATTAGATCTATTTAAAAAATATGAAAGTATTTGGGGAAGGGATTTAGCTGAATGTTATATGACTTTAATATTAATAAACAAAAAAAATTTAGAAGAAGCTAAAATACATTTTGTTTTAGCTCAAGAATTTGCAACAAAATTAAATAATCCTAAAACTTTGAAATTAGTTGAAGATATTAAAAAGCTGCTTAAATAATGCAGCTTTTTATTTGCTTATATTAAATCCTTATGTTTTAGTTCAAAATAATGCACTAATCTTTTACT
Source organism: Firmicutes bacterium UBA6132 (assembly GCA_002435835.1). The sequence goes on along the minus strand of DIVM01000367.1, from coordinate 2,444 downwards.
CAAAAAATTAAACAAAAATATTATAGCAATATATATAATTGATTTAATTGGATTTTTGAAAAACGAACTTACATTTTGCCCTATAAAGGATAAAGAAATCATCATTATTAATTTTGCAGGGAATAATGTTAATAAAAATTTAGTGGTATTCATATTAGCTAATGCAGCAGCACCGCTGATTAAAAAAGACGGAGTAAAAGGAAAACAATATAAAAAAAACATTACAGTAGTATTTTTCTTTTTTATTTTTTCAAGAGTAGCTGCATATTTGCTTTTAAGAATAACTTTTTCTATTTTCTTCCTCCCAACTTTTCTTAAAAATAAAAACAAAAAAAATGAACCCATACAATTTCCAATCCAAGAATATAAATAACCCCAAAACAAACCAAATACACTTACATTTATAATCACAAATAATACTAAAGGAAGAAACGGAAAAAATGTTTCTATAATAGGAAAAATCATGCCTATAAGCGGTCCACCTTCTTTTACATATATAAAAATTAAATCAGAAAACTCTTGATACTCCATTTCACACCCCGTTCATTATTTATTTTTGAATATTATCATATGAGTTAGTTACAATATTAAAAATATAAAATTTATAATATTATTATTTACTTGTAATTTACAGTAATTATTATATAATTGATAAACAAAACCAATATATAACTTGCCCCAAAAACCACTCTTTAACTTTTTGGGTGGTAATCATATTATTATATCAGAAAGGAATTATTATATGAAATATTTTATAGGAATAGAAATTCCAAAAATTTATAAAACAAAAATAGAAATGCTTCGTGCTGAATTTAAATTTTTTACTACAGAACCCCACATCACCTTAATACCTCCCCCAGCCCTTCCTGATGATGATTTTTTCATAAAACAGGTTATAGATATATGCAAAGAGATACCTTCACTTAAAATAAATTTAGGTAACATAGGACAATTCGGAAAAAGGGTTTTGTATGTTTCTGTTGATTCTCCTGATTTAATAAATTTAAATAATAAGATATATGATAATTTAAACCTTGAAAAAGAAAAAAGAGAATATACTCCTCATTTGACTATAGCTAAAGAACGTAGAGGAAAGCCCATTGATTTTGATGAAATAAAAAAAAGAGCTGAAATAAAATTAATTCCAGCCCCTCTTTATACAATAAATTCAATTGTTGTTTATCATCAGCCTAAAGAAAGATCCATTTATGTTCCATATATGAAAATTCCTTTGCATCAAGAAGAGCGCTAAGCGCTCTTTATTAATTAAGTCTTTCTTCAATCAAAACTGCTAATTCTTTAGCATAAGAGTTTAATTCTTGTAAGTCATTGCCTTCAATCATAACCCTTACTAATGGTTCAGTTCCTGATGGTCTTATTAAAACTCTTCCGTTACCGTGGAAGTGTTTTTCAATTTCATCTATTTTATTTTTAATTATTTCATCTTCAAGGTAACCATTTTTCTTATCTTTATCAACATGAGCATTAACTAATACTTGAGGTAATACTTTCATTACTTGTGCAAGTTTTGAAAGCTTTGATTTTTTTTCTTTAACAACACGTAAAAGTTGAATAGCCGTTAAAAGTCCATCACCTGTAGTATTGTGATCTAAGAAAATAATATGTCCTGATTGTTCCCCACCTAAAGAGTGATTGCCTTTTACCATTTCTTCAAGAACATATCTATCCCCTACATTTGTTTTAATTAAATCAATATTTTTTTCTTTTAAACAAATATCAAGACCCAAATTAGTCATTACAGTACCAACAATTGTATTGCTTTTTAAATTTCCTTTTTCTTTCATATGAATTCCACAAACAGCTAAAACATGATCGCCATCTACTAAATTACCATTTTCATCACATGCAATTAATCTATCAGCATCACCATCAAATGATAATCCAACATCTGCTCCAGTTTCTAATACAAGTTTTTGAACTTGTTCTGGACTTGTTGAACCGCAATTAACATTAATATTAATTCCATTAGGATCATTGTGTATTACATATACCTTTGCACCAAGTTCATTTAATAATTCAGGTGCTGCTTTAAATGCTGCTCCATTTCCACAGTCAACAGCAACTTTTAAACCTTTAAAATCAATGCTAATAGTATCTTTCAAAAAATCCATATATTTTCTTACAGGATTTTCTATTTTTATTTTTCTACCAACTTCACCAGATGTAGGTACATGCTCTATATCCAAATCATTTAATATGTATTCTTCAATTGAATTTTC
>DIVM01000367.1:0-199 GCA_002435835.1 Firmicutes bacterium UBA6132 | reverse complement strand
GAAATCATTACTCCACCATCAGCATCCAAAATTTTTATTAAGCATGCAACTGCAGGTGTAGGTAAAACTCCAAGATACAAAACATCTATACCAGCTGAATTCAGTCCAGCAGAAAGAGCACCTTCCAACATGTCGCCTGAAATTCTTGTATCCATTCCAACAACCATTTTAGGTCTTTTTTTCCCCTGTGTTAAAAAAT
>DIVM01000317.1 GCA_002435835.1 Firmicutes bacterium UBA6132 | reverse complement strand
TGTTGTTAACATAGATCATACATATGTTGACCAGTCATTAAGAGGTCAAGGGGTTGCTGGAAAACTTATGTTAGCTGTAACAGAACATCTCAGAAATAACAACAAAAAAGCAAAAGCTACATGTTCCTATGCAGTAGATTGGTTTGACGAACACAATGAATACGACGATATTTATATAAAATAGTTTTTAAGGGACGGTCCTTAAAGCGCTAAAGATTAACTCTGGCAAAAAAAGGACCGTCCCTAAAAAATCAAAATCGAAAACTTTCTTACTTTTTAAAATATCCTGAAATTAAAGATTTATTTTTTCTCTACAATTCTTTCTTTCAAGATTACTTTAATTAAATCACCTGGCTGTTTGCCAATTTTTGCTCTAATATCTTTTCTAATCCCTATTATATGACAAGGCGTCTTCATTTTAACTAAGCTACCTTCATATTCAAAACCATCAAATGTAGCTGTAACAGGTACCCGTCCTTTGCCGAATTCTTCTTTTACATCAAAAGGTATTTCTACATAAGCTCCATCTATATCAGGAACTTTTTTAATTTCAGCTTCAAATTCATATATTTTGCTCATATAATTCCCTTTCTTTATTTGCTTTATTTAAATGATTTTATATTTTAATTTATACTATGTCTATTATTTTTGTAGTATTTCACATATTTTCATTTTCCTTTAAAATCCTATTTATATTTTTTGCAAACATAAATACAGTTACTGATGCTGCAATTAAATCTGAAACAGGTTCAGCTAAAAATACAGCAAATATTTTATCTTCAAAGAAATAAGGCAATATATAAATTAAAGGTATAAGCAAAATTATTTTGCGCAATAATGCAAGAAATAATGATATTTTAGCTTGACCTACTGCAACAAAAGTTTGTTGACATGAAACTTGCGCTGCTAAAACAAATGCAGTGGCTAAATAAATACGCATTGCCCAAATTGTATAATTTTTAAGAACTTCGTCCGATGTAAAAAGACCAACAAAAGTTTGTGGCAATGTCATCATCAAAAGCCAAATAAACAATGCATATATTAATGCACTTTTAATTAATAATTTAAATGTACTTTTAACACGCTCACTGTTTTTAGCACCATAATTATAGCTTATAATAGGCTGAGCACCTTGAGTAAGCCCTGAAATAGGTAAAAATAATATTTGCATAACGCTTGATAAAATTGTCATAGCACCAACTGCAATATCACCTCCATATCGTTGAAGGGACCAGTTAAAACTTATGTTTAATAAACTTTCAGTGCTTTGCATAACAAATGGTGAAACTCCTAACATCAAAACAGGTATTATAATAGACTTTTGAATTTTTAAATTTTTTTTACGGATTTTCAATTTAGTATTGCTGCTATTTAAAAATTTCAATACCCATATAGCAGAAACTGCCTGGGATATTACTGTTGCAATTGCAGCACCTTTAACTCCCATATTAAATCCAAACATTAAAATAGGATCAAGTACAATGTTTATAACAGCTCCTATAACAACAGTGAGCATACTTGTTTTAGCAAACCCCTGTGTAGAAATAAAACTATTTAATCCCAATGATATTTGAACAAATATTGTACCGATCAAGTATATGTTTAAATAGCTTAAACCATATGGTAGAGTATTAATGCTTGCACCAAACATCATTAACAGTTTATCTGCAAAAATCAAAAAAATGATAGTTAAAATAATAGAAATACTTAAAAGTGCTGAAAAACAATTACCAAGAATTTTTTCTGCATCATCATTATTATTTTCGCCCATTTTAATAGCAGCTCGGGGAGCACCACCCATCCCTATTAAACTGCTACAAGCAGAAATAATTAAAATTATAGGCATTGTTACTCCAACACCTGTTAAGGCAGTAGGTCCAATATCTGGCAAATGACCTATATAAATACGGTCTACAATATTATAAAGCATATTTACTAACTGAGCTGTTATAGAAGGAACTGCCAAGTTAAACAACAATTTACCAATACTTTCAATTCCTAATTTATTACTTTTTTCATTGTTCATTTTACATAACCTTTCTTTTCTTTTGTGATACCTTTTAATTCCATGTTAATTTTTCAAGTGCTATATGAGTTTTGTACCATTCATCATTTTGCAAAAGTATTTCTGGGGCTCCTGCGCTTTTAATTTTACCATTTTCTAATATAACAACTTTGTCAGAAGCAACCATTGATGAAAGCCTGTGAGATATGGTTAACATTGTATAATTTTCACTTGCTTTTTTAAGTACATTTACTATTTTTTCTTCTGTAATGGAATCAAGGTTTGAAGTTATTTCATCAAAAAGTAAAATAGGCGGATTAGTTACAATTGCCCTTGCTATGGCAAGAAGTTGTTTTTGTCCTTGTGAAAATATATTGTCATTTTTAACTATTGTATCATACTTATTTTCGAGACTCTCAATATAATCTGTAAGACCTACAAAATTAAGTGATTGTTTTATTTGTGCCATAGTTATATTTTCATCTTTTAAACTAACTTGATCTGCTATTGTTCCTTTTATTAAATGGCAGTTTTGTTCCACATAACCAAAAATTTTTCTTTTTTCCGAGTTTGGTATGTCGTATACATTTATTCCGTTTAATGTGATATTTCCCATGGATGGTTTCAAAAGTCCTACAATTAATTTAAAAAGGGTTGACTTTCCTACTCCAGTTCGGCCTACAAATGTAACCCTTTCATATGGGTCAATTTTAAGATTAATATTTTGTAATATTGCTTTATTTTCTTCATAGTAAAATGTTAAATCATTAAATTGTATTTCTATTTCTCTAACTTTATCTAACTGTCTAAATTCCTGCTTTTTATCATCTTCTATTTCATTATAAAAATCATTTACTCTTTTAATTCCAGATAAGGATTGTTGAATGCTTTGAATTTCCATTCCTAAACTTTCTATGGGAGAAAACAAATTTGAAATCAATTCTATTGTAGCAGCAACCATACCTATTGAAATTCCTAAAAAATTCAATTTATCAGAAGAAAATATTACAATTGATGCTATTACACTAGCACGAATAATTAAAATTATAGGTGAAAATATTGAATCATAAAAATTAACTTTATCAACAGTTCTAAAATTTTCAAGTAGGTAATTTAAATAATTTTTTTCCATATAGCTTTCTTTGCTAAATGATTTTATCATTCTAATATTTTTCAAACTTTCAGAAATATGGTTGTTTACTTTTCCAATTAGTTCTCTGTTTTTAATTTGTGCACTTAACATTTTTTTTTGAAAAAATCTTGTTATAACAAAAATTAATGGCAAAAGAAGTAATGTTAATAAGCCAATCCTAAAACTAAAAAACCATATGGAAAATATTATACCAATAATTTTAAGGCAATCAATCATCATGCTGATTATTCCGCTTGTAAACATAGAACTTATTGCATCAACATCATTTGTGAACCTGGATACAATTACTCCTGAATCATTTTTAGAAAAATACATTGCATTTATTTTTTGCAACTTTTCCATCATTTCAATGCGAATTTCTTTTGTAATTTTTTGACCTAATATTGTAAGGACAGTTTCTTTGAAAAAATCTAAAAATCCCGTTAAAAATATAAATCCTATGTACAAAACTGCATAAAAAAGCAAATCATCATAAGATTTATTAACAAAATTAATATCTATTACTCTTTTTAATATTTGCGGAGGAATTAAACTGGTAACCACTACTCCTATTATTAATAAAAGTAATATAGTTACAAGTTTTTTATTATTTTTAATTATCTTTAAAATGGATTCCTTAGCTAAATTTTTATACATTTTCATCACCTACAGCACATTGTAATTCATAAATTGTTTTGTAAATCGCAGAATTTTTCAGAAGTTCTTCATGAGAACCGTATTCAGCTGTTTTATCATTTTTCAGCAAAATTATTTTATTGATATTTTTAAAAATAGTAAGTCTATGAGAAATTAAAATAATTAAGCTGTCTTTATAATTATTTTTTAAATTTTCAATTATAGATTCTTCAGATTTCATATCTACAGCCGAAAATGGATCATCCAATATAATAATTTTAGATTTATTCAATAAAGTCCTTGCAAGAGCAATTCTCGATTGCTGACCACCACTTAATCTTACTCCTCCATTGCCAACCAATGTAAATTCCTTATTTGTCATTGCTTCTAAATCTTTTTCAAAACATACGTCTTTTAAAACACTGCTTATATCTTTCTTATTTCCCAAGGTTATATTATTATATATAGATTCAGAAAGAAGCTGTGGTTTATGGCCTAAATATGAAATCATCTCACTTATTTCATATTCTGAATAATTTTTCAATTCCCTGCCATCAACTTTAATACTGCCCAAATAAGGATACATTCCAAGCAAAGAAAGTCCTAATGTAGATTTTCCTGAAACTATTGGGCCAGTTATACCGATTATTTGTCCATTTTCGCCTTCAAAATTAATATTTTCAATAATATTTTCATTATTTGATGGATATTTAAAGCTTAAATTTTCAACAGTGAGAATTGTAGTTTTCTTATTTATATTTAATTGATTATTCTTTTCTTGATATTCTGTTAGATAGGGTTTAATTCTTTTCCAAGAAATCTGTGACTTTTGAACAGAATTAAATAACTTTGCTGTTTTACTCGCTTTTTTAGCCATGGCAACAAACATAGTTATATAAGTTGTAAAAGCGCCAACTGACCAGTCACCTTCTATTACTTTGTTACCACCCATATAAATGACAAAAACAACTCCAATCATAGCGATGGAATTATAAACTGAATGCATTGAATTTTCTAATAAATTAGCTTTAATTGATTTAGTTTGCAAATCATTTAATTCTTCTTCATATTTTTTTATATTAATTTTTTCCATACCATTTATCCTAAGTGTCAAGACATTTTCAATAGTGTTATATGTAATATCTGAAACTTCACTCGATTTGTTTCTAAAATCTATGGAATATTTATATATTATTACTTTTAATTTTTCTGCTAATAGCATAGATATAGGAACAAATATTAACGAAAGTATAGTTATTTTCATATCATAAAAAAGCATTGATATGATATATGTAACCATCATAACAACTGTGTCAAACACTTCAGTAGTAACCTTCCGCATACCTTCCACACATAAATCTACATCAGAAATTGCCCTGGTCATTAAATTCCCTGTATTTTCCTCATCCAAATCAGCTGTGCTTTTATGCATTATATTGTTATAAACCATTAAACGCATGGTCGCAATTGTGGAGTTTGCAAAACGCCTAATATAAAAACGCTTAATATATCTAAATAGTTGTGTTAAGAATATTGCAAAAATAAAAATAGATGCTGTTTCAGCAACCATTAGTAAATCATCATGTCTAACTATTGTATCAACCATTTTACCTTGATAAATTGGTCCTAAAACTATTGATATATTATAAATAAGACCTGAAACAACAATCCATGCTACTACAAGTTTTTCCTGTTTCCAATAATTAATAATTTTATGAGGTTCTTTCATAGGTCTAATTTTTAAATTTTCCATATTATATTGCACGCCCCACATGAAATTTTATATTTATTTTATCACAAAATAAAAAATTTTGCATCAAAGATTTAGGGACGCAAGATGCGTCCCTAAAATATCGAATTAAATGTTGTAGCAGTGGTTTAGTGGACCGCTTCCATTTCCTATATTTAAATTTGCTTTTATTGCACCTGTTATATATTTTTTGGCATTTAAGATGCTTTCTTTTATATCACATCCATTACCAAGGTTGCACGCTATTGCTGATGATAGAGTACATCCTGTTCCATGTGTATTTGGATTGTTTATTTTTTCTTGGCTATACCATATAAATTCACCATTTGAATATAATAAATCATCGCTGCAATCTCTTAGATGTCCTCCCTTTATTAATATATGTCCTTTAAATTTCTCTGATATTTTTACTACTGCTTTTTTCATATCTTCTTTTGTTTCAATGTGAAAACCGCATAAACATTCTGCTTCTAATATATTTGGTGTAATTATGTTTGCTAAAGGCAATAATTTATTTATTAATATTTCCATTGCATCAACATTTAAAAGTTTACTTCCACTTGTTGACACCATAACAGGATCAAGAACTATATTTTTAGCTTCATATTCAACTAACTTATCAGCTATAATGCTGATAAGTTCTTTGTTGGATACCATGCCGATTTTTACTGCATCAGGATAAATATCAGTAAAAATAGACTCTAACTGTAAGGATAGAAATTCTGGTGAGCAATCCAATACACCATATACACCATATACACCAGTAGTATTTTGCGCAGTAAGTGATGTTATAGCGCTCATAGCATACATTTTGTGGGCTGTAATTGTTTTTATGTCTGCTTGAATACCTGCTCCTCCGCTACAGTCGGATCCTGCAATAGTTAATATTTTTTTCATATTTCCTCCTGCACGTTATTTACAACTTCATTAGATAATTTAAACATCTCCCTTGCAGCTTTTTTTATATCGGGTTTTGCAAAAATAGCAGATACTACTGAAATGCCATCTATACCGCTTCCTTTAAGATCTAATACATTGTCTTCATTTATTCCCCCTATTGCAACAACAGGAATATTCACTGAATAACATATATTTTTTAAAGTTTCAAAATCAACATAGTTTGCATCAGATTTTGTTAATGTATTAAAAACTGCACCAACTCCAATGTAATCTGCGCCATTTTTTTCTGCTTTTAGTGCTTCTTCAACTGAATGAGCTGACATTCCAATAATTTTATTTATTCCAAGCTTTTTTCTTGCTTCTTTTATTTCTTCATCATCTTGGCCAATATGAACACCATCTGCATTAATGCTAACTGCAACATCAACATTATCGTTTATAACAAATGGAATTTTATATTTGTCAGTAACTTTTTTAACATCATCTGCAACACTTAAAAACTCGTTAAAGTTTAAATTTTTTTCACGAAGTTGTATAAATGTTGCACCACCTTGTATGGCTTCTTCAACATACTCAGCAAGACTTTTTTCCCCAAGCCAAGTTCTATCCGTAATTGCATAAAGAACCATTGAGTTTTTATTTAACTTCAAATTTAACACCCCTATTTAATATTTCTTCATTCATTTTGCTCATGAAATCAATTAAATGGATTTTTAATGATGATGTTTCCCCATTACTTTCTTTTATTTTTTCAAATGCAAGTTCACCGCATAATCCCATAACACAAACAGCTGCTGCAGTAGCTTCTATTATATTATCTTTATTTGCTGCACAATAACCACCAATAACGGAAGAAAGCATGCATCCTGTTCCAGAAACTTTGCTCATCATAGGATGCCCATTGTAAATAACATACGATTTTTGGCTATCTGCAACAATATCTATTGCCCCTGTCATAACAATTACTGCACCTGTTTTTTCAGATAATTCTTTAGCATAACTAACGTAATCATTTAAATTTTCACTATTAACTACATCATCAAAATTTGCATCAACGCCTCTATTATTAAATATTTGTTTTTCTACGATAGCTTTTATTTCTGAAATATTTCCTCTAATAACTGAAAATTTAACTTCATCCAATAGTTTATAAGTTGTGTCAGTTCTTAATTTAGAAGCTCCCACACCAACAGGATCAAGTAAAACTACATGATTTAATTCATTTGATTTTTTGCCAGCTTTTATCATTGAACCAATAGTTCGAGAATTTAAAGTTCCAATATTTATTACTAAAGCATCACTTATAGAAGTAATTTCTTCAACTTCTAAAATATCATCAGCCATTATTGGTGACGCGCCACATGCAAGGAGTATATTAGCACAATCATTTACAGTTACATAATTTGTAATGTTGTGAACTAATGGGCATTTTGTGTTTACGTTATTTAATATATTTTCAAACATATATCCTCCACTTAATTTGCAAATTCTACTTTTTCACCATTTAATATTTTATTAGTTGTTCTCATAGCACACATTTTACCGCACATAGAACAGCTGTGTTTTTCTGCAGGTGGCTTGCTTTCAAAATATTCTCTTGCTTTTTGAGGGTCAATTGCAAGTGAAAACATCTCTTCCCATTCAATTCTTCTTCTTGCATCGCTCATTTTGTTGTCCCAATCCCTTGCATTAGGAATTCCTTTTGCTATATCAGCAGCATGAGCTGCTATTTTGCATGCTATAATACCTTCTTTTACATCGATTAATTCTGGTAATCTTAAATGTTCTGCAGGAGTAACATAGCATAAGAAATCTGCTCCATTTGATGCTGCTATAGCTCCTCCAATGGCAGATGTTATGTGGTCATAACCTGGTGCAATATCAGTTACAATTGGTCCTAATACATAAAAAGGTGCTCCATGACAAAGTCTTTTTTGAAGCTGCATATTAGCTGCTATTTCATTAATTGCCATATGTCCAGGTCCTTCAACTAATACCTGTACATTTTTTTCCCATGCTCTTTTAGTTAATGCACCAATTTCTATTAATTCAGAAATTTGCCCAGCATCAGTTGAGTCATTAATACTTCCAGGTCTTAACGCATCTCCTAAACTGATTGTTACATCATATTTATAAAGAATCTCAAGAAGTTCATCATAATACTCATAAAATGGATTTTCATTGCCAGTCATTTCCATCCATGCAAATAATAAAGAACCACCTCTTGAAACTATGTTAGTTAATCTTTTTGAATTTTTAAAACTTTCAACGGCACGTTTATTTATGCCCGCATGTATAGTTACAAAATCAACACCTTCAATAGCATGTGCTTCTACAACTTTTAAGAAATCTTTTGCTTTAATTTCCATTAAATCTTTTTCTAAATAACCAATAGCGTCATACATAGGAACTGTTCCTATCATTGCAGGTGAATATTCAATTAACTGTTTTCTAAATGTATTTGTTTTTCCATAATTGCTTAAATCCATTATTGCTTCAGCGCCTAAATCAATGGACATCTTTACTTTTTTAAATTCTTCATCATAATTAGCACAATCACCGGATACACCTAAATTAACATTTATTTTAGTTTTTAACCCTTCACCTATTCCTTCTGGGCTTAAAGATTTGTGGTTAATATTTGCAGGGATTACTACTCTTCCACATGATACTAAATTCTTAAGTTTTTCTATTTCCATATTTTCTTTTTCAGCAACTATCTTCATTTCCTTTGTAATAATACCAAGCTTTGCTGCTTCCATCTGTGTTTTGTAATTCATTATTTTGCCTCCGCATTAATTTTATTTAAAATACCTGTTTTTTTCATTGCCGTTATAAATATAAGAGAAACTGATGCTCCAACTAAAGTGCTTATTCCAAATGGAATAACAAATGTAAATAATGCTGCTTCTTTAGACATAATTAATGTTGCAACAAAATAAGCACAAATAGCCCCAATTATTCCTGTTCCCACTACTTCACCCACAAATGCAGCTATGGTATTTTTGGTGTATTTGAATAAAATAGCACACAACAATGCACCAAACATACTTCCTGGAAAAGCGAGTAAACTTCCTGTTCCAAGCATATTTCTAATCAATGATGTAATAAAAGCCATGCTTACAGCATATTTTGGGCCTAAAGTTATACCTGCTAAAACATTAATAAAATGTTGAACAGGAAAGCACTTTGCAATACCAAATGGTATGTAAAAAGTTGAACACACCACGCCTGCTGCAATTAAAATTCCAGATTGAGTAATTCTTTTAACATTAAAAATTTAAAACACATCCCTTCTTTGGAGATACATGATTGAATGAGAGAAAAACCAAGGAATCGAGAAATAGAAGGAAAAACATTTTATGTATTAAATGTAGAAAAGATTGTAGTTATTAAGAAGTGTATAAAAAAGATGCACTCCTAATAGAGTGCATCCCATAATAAATGTCGTTATGATAGATTCCCTACGTTGGCATTATCCAAA
>DIVM01000227.1 GCA_002435835.1 Firmicutes bacterium UBA6132 | reverse complement strand
TGTTAGCAGAAGGATTTATAGCAATGGTATGGGCTGCGGGAGCTATGGTATTGTTTAATAGAGGACAAGCGGTTAATACAAATGCTACTTTAATGATTGGTTTAATTTCAAGAGAGTTCTTAGGAACAATCGGTGCTGTTTTTGCAATACTTGGAGTAATAGTATTACCTATAACATCAGGAGATACAGCGTTTAGAGGATTAAGACTTATGATTGCAGAGCAATTCAATATAGACCAAACTAATAAAATAAAAAGAATTGCAGTAACATTGGTTATTTTTATACCAGCAGTTTTCATATTAGTATTCGCTAAATTAAATCCATCAGGATTTAATACATTGTGGAAATATTTTGCTTGGACAAATCAAACTGTTGCAATATTTGCTTTAGCATTGGTAACAATTTATTTACACATGAGAGGTAAAAATTACTGGTTAGCTTTAATACCTGGAATGTTCTATACATTTATTATTTCAAGCTACATTTTACATGCACCAATAGGTTTTGGTTTAGAATCAAGACTTGGTATGGATCCTACAAGCTATTTATTATCATATATTATAGCAGCTGTTTTAACACTTCTTTATGGATTTGGAACTTTAAAAGTAGCAAAAAATGACAAAGATAAAATATTAAGTACTAATTTAAATTAATAAATATAAATTACAGCTTGCAGCATCAGACATAGATGCTGTGAGCTTTTTTTAAACTTAAGCATAAATTTAGCATATGATAAATAAATTTTATTATGGGATTATTAATAAATTAAAAATGTTATGCATAAAATAACATATGACAAATAAAATAATTGACAAAAAAACCAATAGGATTAAAATGTAATTAGAGTATTAATTAGTTTGAGGAAGGGGGTTGTTGGATACTATTGTTAATGCTTGAAAACGATTTCTATTAACAAAAAATTATTTTATAGGAGGATAATTATTATGGTAACATTTTTGATTGGAATTATTATTCTTATTATTGGCGGTTATTTTTACGGAACGTTTTGCGAAAAAACATTTGGTCCAGATGACAGACCTACTCCAGCAATTTCTAAAGCAGACGGAGTAGACTTTGTAGGTATGAAAAAATGGAAGAACAGTTTAATTGAATTATTAAATATAGCAGGTACAGGACCTATTTTAGGACCTATTCAAGGTATTTTGTTTGGACCAATTGCTTTTATCACAATACCTGTTGGTTGTGTACTTGCAGGTGCAATGCACGATTACTTTAGCGGAATGATTTCTATTCGTGAAGGTGGAGCACAAATGCCTAAGTTAATCAGAAAATATTTAGGCGGAAAAACTTTTAATGTATACAATGTTGTAGTTTGGATTTTGATGCTTTTAGTTGGAGCAGTTTTCGTATATACACCTGGAGACTTAATAGTAACTGAAATAGTTGGTCAAGAAGCAGCATTTGCTAATCCAACTACATGGATAGTTTATGCTTTAATATTTGCTTATTACTTAATAGCAACTTTATTCCCATTAGATGCAATTATAGGTAGAATTTATCCTATATTTGGGGCGGTGTTAATATTTTCAGCTGTAGGAATATTTGCAGGAATAATGATGGATGGTGGAGCAAATCTTACTAATTTATCATTTGCAACTAACATATTTGGCCAACACCCTAAAGATTTACCGTTTGTACCAGTATTTTTCATCACTGTAGCTTGTGGTATTATGTCAGGATTTCACTCAACTCAAGCTACTCTTATTGGTAGAGCAGTTACAAGTGAAAAAGAAGGAAAAACTACATTCTTTAACATGATGTTAATAGAAGGGTTTATTGCAATGAGCTGGGCAGCAGGTGCTATGATATTATTCGGTAGAGGTACTGACATGGCAACAGGTGCTACTTTAATGATTGGTAAAGTTTCAAGGGAATTCTTAGGAAATATTGGAGGTTTATTTGCAGTTTTAGGAGTTATTGTACTTCCTATTACATCAGGAGACACTGCATTTAGATCTTTAAGACTTATGATAGCAGAACAATTTAAAATAGACCAACAAGATCCTAAAAAGAGGGTTGCAGTTACTGCAGCTATATTTATACCAGCTATTATAATATTATATTTTGCTAAATCAAATACAGCTGGATTTAATATTCTTTGGAGATATTTTGCATTTACAAATCAAACAATTGCAGTATTCGCATTGGCTATGATATCGGTTTATTTGTATATACATGGAAAGAACTACTTAATATCATTAGTACCGGGAACATTTTATTGCTTTGTTGTATTGAGTTACATATTCCATGCTCCAATAGGATTAGGATTGGAATCAAGACTTGGATTTGATCCAAATAGTTATTTGCTTTCATATATTTGTGCAGCAATATGTTGTGCATTATATGTGATTTTTATAAGGAAATATGCAGATAGCCAAAAAGCTAAAATACTAGAAACTGTGTTATAATTTTTTATTAAAACAAAATATAAAAAAGGATCACTTTGTTTTTTAAAGTGGTCTTTTTTATATATTAAATTATTAATTTAACATTGTTTACTTCTTTAATATAAAATGTTACAATTTATTTAATAATTTGTTAATAATATAAATACCAACCAAAAAGTCACGGAGTGACTTTTTGGTTCAAGTATACGAATGTTGGGTAATAATATAAATAACTTAAAATAAAAAACTAATAATAGATGTCATATATAAATCAAAAAAATTACTGAGGAGTTAATATGCAAAATTTAATAAGAATGATGTTTAGCAGAGTTTTTATAGTTGCATCTTCCATTATAATTCAAGCTATAACTTTGCTTTTAATAATATGGAAATTTAGTAATTATTTTGTTCTGTTCGATGTGATTTTTACTGTTATAAGTGTAATAGTGGTTTTGACAGTTATGAACAGCAAAAGTAATCCTTCATATAAAATTGCATGGATTATTCCAATTATGATTTTTCCTATTTTCGGAGGGCTATTTTTCCTCTTTATAGGTGGCAATAGAACAAGCAATAGAAATAAAAAAAGGATGCAGGAAATAGCTTTAAAAATGAAACAATTTCTGAGGCAAGATAATTTTTGTATAAATAGACTTTTTAAAGAAAATAAACCAGCAGCAAATCAATCAAAATATATACAAAATTATTCTTATTGCCCTATTTATGAAAATACATATACAAATTTTTTAGCACCTGGTGAAGCATTTTATGAAGATATATTACAAGAATTAAAAAAGGCAAAGCATTATATATTTCTTGAATTTTTTATAATTGAAGAAGGTAAAATGTGGAACAGTATATTGGATATTCTACAGCAAAAAGTTAAAGAAGGCGTTGATGTTAGGGTTATTTATGATGATGTTGGATGCTTATTTAAATTACCATCGGATTACTATAAAAAACTTGAAAATATGGGTATTAAATGTTGTGTTTTTAATCGTTTTGTGCCTGTATTGTCCCTTAGGTTAAATAACAGGGATCATAGAAAAATTGCTATTATTGATGGACATACGGGTTATACAGGAGGCATTAATATAGCTGACGAATATATTAATGCTGTTGATAAATTTGGTCATTGGCATGATTCGTGTATAGTTTTAAAAGGTGAAGCTGTATGGAGTTTTACTGTAATGTTTTTATCCATGTGGGGATATTTGAGACATATTAAAGAAGATTTTAATGAATTTAAACCATCCGTTTACATGAATATATATGAAGTAGAACCAAATGGCTATGTTCAACCTTTTAATGACAGCCCTTTAGATGATGAAGCTATAAGTGAAACTGTTTATTTAAATTTAATAAATGAAGCAGATGATTATATATATATAGAAACTCCTTATTTAATTTCTGATTATAAAATGATGGCTTCTTTAAGAATGGCTGCTAAAAGAGGTGTTGATGTAAGAATAATTACTCCTCACATTCCTGACAAATGGTATGTTCATGCAGTTACTCGATCTAATTATGAAGAATTAATAGAAGATGGTGTATTTATTTATGAATATACACCTGGGTTTGTTCATGGAAAAACATTTGTTGTGGATGATGTATATGCCATTGTTGGCTCCATAAATTTAGATTATAGAAGTTTGTATTTGCATTTTGAATGCGGTGTTTGGATGTATAAGACAAAAAGTGTTTATGAAGTAAAAAATGAGTTTTTAAAAATTTTACCTGAATGTGAGCAAATAACTTTAGAGAAATGTAAAAAAACTAAATATTATATAAGATTAGGAAGAATGATGCTTAAAATATTTGCACCATTGATGTAAAAATATAATAATACATTATCTTAATATGGAAGGACATGATCATGATATGGAAAAAGATTTAAAGTTTTACTTAAAATTATTTTCTTCAACATTAACTTTGAGTGCTTTTACTATTGGAGGGGGATATGTAATAGTTCCTTTAATGCGCAAGAAATTTGTTGAAGAATTAAAATGGGTTGATGAAGAAGAAATGCTTAATTTAGTAGCAATTTCTCAGTCGGCACCAGGGCCTATTGCTATAAACACATCCATAATGGTCGGATATAAACTTGCAGGAGTAATAGGTGCGCTTTTAACAACATTAGGAACTTCTCTTCCTCCTCTTATTATAATCTCAATAATTTCTATGTTTTATGAAACATTTAAAAGCAATTTTTTTATTAATGCACTTCTTTGGGGTATGAGAGCTGGAATAGCAGCCGTAATATTGGATGTTATTATTAATATGGTAAAAGATATCATAAAAACTAATAATAAAATTTCTTTTTCAATTATGGTAGTGACATTTATAGCAGCTGTTTTTTTGGACATTAATGCTGCTTTGATTATAATTGTAAGTGGAATTTTTGGTGCATGTTATTATTCCAACATTAAATGGTTTAAATTACATAATAAAAATAAGGAGCAGCTTAAATGATTTTAGTTCAAATTTTTATAAGTTTTTTTCTTATTGGTTTATTTAGCATTGGAGGAGGATATGCAGCACTTCCTTTAATAGAACATCAAGTTATTGAAGTACATAATTGGCTTAGTTTATCAGAATTTGCAGACCTCTTAACAATTTCTCAAATGACGCCAGGACCAATTGCACTTAATGCAGCTACATTTGTTGGAACTAAAGTAGCTGGACTTCCTGGAGCTATAATAGCTACACTAGGATGCATCACGCCGTCATGTATTATTGTTTTAACTTTATCATATTTTTATTTTAAATATAAAAATTTAAATTCAATACAAGGAATTTTAAAAGGTATAAGACCTGCTGTTGTTTCATTAATAGCATCTGCAGGATTATCAATTTTTGCTCTTGCAGTATTTAAAAATGAAAATATAAACCTTTTTAACTTTAACATAGATGATATTAATATTGTTTCTGTAATTATAATTGTTGTTTCTTTATTTTTCTTGAGGAAATTCAAAGTAAATCCAATGCATATTATTGTAGTTACAGGTATAGCAGGAATAATTATTAAATCAATTTAGTATCAATGAGGAAATTATTTATGGAAAATAAAAAATTTACACATTTACATACGCACACAGAGTTTAGTTTGCTTGACGGTGCATGCAGAATAAAAGAATTAATTAAAAAAGCAAAAGAATTAAATATGGATAGTCTTGCTATAACGGACCACGGAGCAATGTATGGGGTTGTTGAGTTTTTTAAGTCTGCCAAAAAAGAAGGAATAAAACCCATACTGGGTTTTGAAGCATATGTAACTCCAAGAAATATGTTGGATAAGGATCCACAAAAGGATAAAAATCAATATCACCTTGTTTTGCTTGCAGAAAATTATGAAGGATATAAAAATTTATTAAAAATATGTTCAGCAGGTTTTGTTGATGGGTTTTATTATAAACCTCGTGTTGATTATGATTTTTTGAGAAAACATAGCAAAGGAATAATTGCTCTTAGTGCATGTTTAGCAGGAGAAGTTCAAAATAATATACTTGAAAATAACTATGAAGAAGCAGTGTCTAAAGCGCTTTTATATAAAGAAATATTTGGTGAAAATAATTTTTACCTTGAATTACAAGACCACGGTATGGAAGAACAACAACGTGTTAATGAAAAAGTTATTAAATTAAGTAAAGAAACCGGCATTGGTTTAGTTGCTACAAATGATGTCCATTACATAAATAAAGAAGATGCGCATTTTCATGATGTTCTTTTGTGCATTCAAACTCAAAAGACTGTTAATGATTCTGACCGTATGAAATTTCCTTCAACAGAATTTTATTTAAAATCCTATGAAGAAATGTCAGAACTTTTTCCACAAGAAGCAATAGAAAATACAGTGAAAATTTCTGAGAGATGTAATGTTGAACTTGATTTTGAAACTGTTCATCTTCCAGAATTTAAAGTGCCTTTAGGATATACTAAAACAGGATATTTCAAAGAAATATGTAATAAAGGATTAAAAGAAAGGTATGCTGAAATAAGTGAAGATATACAACAAAGGCTTGATTATGAAATAAGCATTATAGAACAAATGGGATATGTGGATTATTTTTTAATCGTTTGGGATTTTATTAAATATGCAAAAGACAATAATATAATGGTTGGTCCTGGCAGGGGTTCTGCTGCAGGAAGTTTAGTTGCATATAGTATGAAAATAACTAATATAGACCCTTTAAAATATAATCTTATTTTTGAGCGTTTTTTAAATCCTGAAAGAGTTAGTATGCCAGATATTGACGTGGATTTTTGTTATGAACGTCGAGAAGAAGTTATAGAATATGTAAAAGAAAAATATGGACATGAAAAAGTTGCCCAAATAATTACCTTTGGAACAATGGCAGCAAGGGGAGCTATAAGGGATGTTGGAAGAGCTCTTGATTTATCCTATAGAGAAGTTGATTTTGTAGCAAAAAAAATTCCAACAAGTTTAGGTATGACTATTTCAACTGCCTTAGAAGTAAATAAAGAATTAAAAGAAATTTATGATTCAAATGATAAAGTTAAAAAATTAATAGATATAGCTTTAAAAGTTGAAGGACTTCCAAGACATGCTTCAACTCATGCAGCTGGAGTATTAATATCTAAGCAGTCAGTAACAGAATATGTTCCTTTATCAAGGAATAAGGATATCATTACAACTCAGTTTAACATGATTGAATTAGAAGAACTTGGGCTATTGAAAATGGACTTCTTAGGATTAAGAACTCTTACAGTTATAAGGGATGCTATTAATTTAATAGAAAAAAATCACAGTATAAAAGTTGATTTTAGTGATTGTAAATATGAAGATAAAGAAGTATTTAAAATGTTTGCTAAAGCTGACACTTTGGGCATATTCCAATTTGAAAGTTCTGGTATGAGAGTGTTTTTAAAAGAATTAAAGCCAACTGAATTTGAAAATTTATCCGCTGCTAATGCTTTGTACAGGCCTGGTCCTATGGGGCAAATACCTGTTTTTATTAAAAACAGACTTAATCCTGAGCATGTTAATTATTTACATCCAAAATTAGAACCAATTTTAAATGTTACTTATGGATGTATGGTTTATCAAGAACAGGTTATGCAAATAGTTAGGGACATAGGCGGATTTACAATGGGACGTTCTGACTTGTTAAGACGTGCAATGGGTAAGAAAAAAATGAGTGTTATGCAGCAGGAAAGACAAAACTTTATTTATGGAAAAGCGTCTGAAAATGGTGAAGCTGAAATTCCCGGTGCTATAAAAAATGGAGTTGATGAAAAAGCTGCTAATGAAATATATGATTTAATGATTGAATTTGCAAAATATGCATTCCCAAAAGCTCACTCTGTTGCATATGCGGCATTAGCTTATGAAACGGCATATCTTAAATTATATTATCCAGTTGAATTTATGGCAGCATTAATTTCAAGCATCATGGGAAGTTCAAGTTCAGTTTCATTTTATATAAGAGAATGTAAAAGACTTAACATTCAAATTTTACCTCCAGATGTCAATGAAAGCATGGATAAATTCACTGTTGTAGGAAGAAAAATTCGTTTTGGGCTTGCTGCAGTTAAAAATGTTGGGTCCAATGTTATACATGAAATAATTAAAGCAAGGGAAAGTAAAGGTAAATTTACAAGCTTTACAGATTTTTGTCAAAAAGTTGATCCAATAGTTTTAAATAAGCGACAAATAGAATCATTAATAAAATGTGGTGCTTTTAATTTTTTAAATGTTAATCGTTCAGTGCTTATGGCTGTTTATGAAAGAATAATAGATAGCGTACAAAATCAGAAAAGAAGAAACATAGAAGGACAATTTTCTTTATTTGATGATTTTAATAATAAAAGTTTAAATATTACTTTAGATGAACAATATCCAAATCTTCCTGAATACAATGAAAAAACTCTTTTAAACATGGAAAAAGAAATGGTTGGAGTTTATTTAAGCGGTCATCCATTATCTGAATATGAGCAGGAACTTGAAAGTTACACTAATACAAATACAAGTGAAATAGCTGAATTATCAGATTCTTCAGAAACAAAAGGAGAAAGTTTTTTACATGATGGTAGTAAAGTTGTTATAGGTGGCATAATAATTAAAAAACAAAACAAAATAACTAAAAACAACAATATGATGGCATTTATAACATTAGAAGATTTATATGGTACCATAGAAGGAATTGTTTTTCCTAAAATATTTGAAAATTATAAAGAATTGCTTTATGAAGATAACATAGTATTAGTAGAGGGGAATTTAAATGTAGTTGAAGATGATGTTCCAAAACTAATTTGCAATAAAATTACGAAACTTAATAAAGCTACTGTTGAATTATTAAATAATAATAAAATTAATTTATCTAATAAATTTAAAGATGGATCAGTTAGTGAAAATAGTGCATCATATGAAGTAAAAATTGCAAAGAAAACTCATAGTAACTCAAAATACAATATAAAAAAAATATATATAAAAATTAAAGATGCTAATCAGTATAAAGGTATAAAACAAGATTTATTTGAAATTTTAAGTTTATATGAAGGAAATGATTCTGTAATTATTTATAATGAAGAAGAAAAGGCAAATTTAGTTTTAAAATGCAAAGTAAATGCAGAAAATAATCAATTATTAAATAGTTTAATTAATATTTTAGGTAAAAATAATATAGTTTTAAAATAAATGCAACGGAGGGTATTATGTTAAAAAAAATCGGAGTACTAACCAGCGGTGGAGATGCACCGGGCATGAATGCTGCCATAAGAGCAGTTGTGAGATATGGAATTTATAATAATGTTAATATTTTAGGCATAAGAAATGGTTATAAAGGTTTAATTGATTCTGATACTGTTGAAATGAATTTGTCTTCTGTGGCAGATATTATACACAGAGGAGGCACAATTCTTGGAAGTGCAAGGTGCTCTGAGTTTGCAACTGAAGAAGGTTTAAAAAAAGCAGTTAAAAATATAAAATACCTGGGTATAGATGGTATGGTGGTAATCGGTGGAGATGGAACTTTTAAGGGTGCACAAGAGCTCTGTGATGCTGGAATACCTACAATAGGAATTCCTGGAACTATTGATAATGATTTACCATATACACAGTATACACTTGGATTTTTTACGGCTTTGTCAACTGTTCTTGAATCAGTTGAAAAAATCAGAGATACCTCATCATCCCATGGAAGAACAAATGTAATAGAAGTTATGGGAAGGGACTGTGGCGATATAGCTTTATATGCAGGTTTAGCAGGTGGAGCTGAAATGGTTGTTATACCAGAAGTAGAACACAGCATAGATGAAATATGCGATAAAATATTACAGGGAAGAGCAAGGGGCAAAAAACACAGTATAATAATTCTTGCAGAAGGTGCTGGAAATGCAAAAGAAATAAGCGAAGCCATAGAACAAAAAACTGGTGTTAGCACCAGGTATTCTGTTTTAGGATACACTCAAAGAGGTGGTACACCATCAGTTTATGACAGACTCATAGGAAGTCAAATGGGTGCAAAAGCCGTGGAATTACTAATTAATTCTGTTTCAAGCAAATTAATTGGAGTTAGAGGAAATGAAATATTTCATATGGACATCAAAGAAGCTCTACAAATTAAAAAAACATTTGATCAAAATACATATGATTTAACGAAAATTTTATCTATTTAATAAAGCTGTGGATAACTTGTGCAGTTGTGGATAAGTTGTTGAAAAAAGCAGTTAGTTGTTGATAAATTTTAAAAGATCCTTCGCTATGCTCAGGATGACAGTTATTAGAAAATATGGTTTAAAAAGAAAGAGGTATTATATGAGAAAAACAAAAATAGTTTGTACTATAGGACCAGCTTCTCAGTCGGAAGAAATATTTAAAGAGTTGGTTATAAATGGATTAAATGTTGCAAGACTTAATTTTTCCCACGGATCTCATGAAGAGCATAAGGGAAGAATAGATACTATAAAAAAAGTAAGAGAAGATTTAAATACAACAGTTGCTTTAATGCTTGATACTAAAGGACCTGAAATTAGAACACTTGATTTTGAAAACGGACAAATAGAAGTAAAAACAGGTCAGGAAATTATTTTAACTTCAAGACAAATATTGGGAAATGAAACTATTGTAAGTGTAACATATGAGAATTTTGCAGAAGATGTAAAAAAGGGTGATATTGTTTTAATAGATGATGGACTCATTAGTATAGAAGTTATAGAAACATTAAATAATACTGATTTAAAATGTATAGTTAATAATGGTGGAACAATAAAAAATAAAAAAGGTGTTAATGTTCCTAATGTAAAAATAAAACTTCCAGCATTAACTGAAAGAGATATTTCTGATATAAAATTTGGTATTGAACAAGGTGTTGATTTTATTGCAGCATCATTTATCAGAAAAGCTGATGATGTAATATCTATAAGAAGAATCCTTGAAGAAAATAACGCTGCTCATATAATGATTATTTCTAAAATTGAAAATAGAGAAGGCGTTGAAAATATTGATGAAATTATTGAAGTTTCAGACGGTATAATGGTAGCAAGAGGCGACCTTGGCGTTGAAGTTTTAGAAGAAGAAGTTCCATTAGTACAAAAAAAATTAATTAAAATGTGTAATGATGCTGGAAAACCAGTTATAACTGCAACTCAAATGCTTGATTCCATGATGAGAAATCCACGCCCAACTAGAGCAGAAGTATCTGACGTAGCTACAGCAATATTTGAAGGATCCGATGCAATCATGCTTTCAGGGGAAACAGCAGCAGGTTCTTATCCAATAGAATCAGTAAAAACTATGAGTAAAATTGCTAAAATGATAGAAGATTCATTGGATTATAAAGAAATGCTTGAAACAAAATATGTGGGAACTAATAAATCCATAACTGATTCCATAAGTTTAGCTACATGTAAAACATGTTTGGATTTAAATGCAACAGCTATTATAACAGCAACTTCATCGGGCTACACAGCTTCAGCAGTTTCAAAATTTAGACCAGTAGCTCCTATTATAGCTGCAACAGAAAATGAATATGTAATGAGAAGAATGTCCTTATACTGGGGCGTTTATCCAATGCTAATAGATAAAATGCAATCAACTGACGAAATAATAGATACATCAGTTGCTAAAGCATTAGAATCTAAGTATATTAAAAACGGGGATTTAATAATTATAACAGCAGGAGTACCAGTTGGAGTTTCAGGAAGCACTAACCTTTTAAAAGTTCATGTAGTAAGTGAATTATTGTATAAAAAAGTTGGTGTTGGTAAAGAAACTGTTATAGCAAAAGCAAGAGTTGTTAAAAATGCTAAAGAACTTGCTGAAAAATTTGAAGATGGTGATATTATAGTTATGTCATCAACTGATAGAGATATAGTTGAATATATGGAAAGAGCATCGGCAATAATAGTTGAAGAAGGTGGCTTAACATCACATGCTATTATAGTTGGACTTAATATAGGAAAAGAAGTAATAGTTGGCGCTGAAAATTGCACTAAAAAAATTGTTGATGGGGAAATTTTGACAGTAAACGGAAAAAGAGGAGTAGTATATAGAGGCAAAGCTAATATCCTATAAATTCAAAAACAAAATTTAGGGGGACAAATACCTTAAAGGAGTTGGAGAATATCAAAACAATATTACGACAAACAACACCAATACTAATATCAGTATTCATAATACTTTTCATGATTTTCAAAACAAGCACAGCAATATGGCTTTTAAGCGCTTTAAAACCATTAATTTATGCGTTCATTCTTGCTTTTTTATTAGATTCTGTTGTAAGATTTTTCGAGAGAAAACTAAAAATAAGAAGAAATCAAGGGATTTTCTTAGCTTGTTTATTGTTATTAGGAATAGTGGTAACATTATTTTATATAATAGTTCCTAAATTAGTTGAAAATATTAACGCCATATCATCTTTTTTCTTGGATGGTAATATTGACATAACTGTAATTTTATCAGGCCTAAAAAATAAAATTAACAATGAATATATTAATTATGCTACGGATTCTGTATTAGCAGCAAGCGAATCACTTAAAGCACAATTCAATGATATTTTGAGAAACACAGCATTGTCTTTAATGAATGCAATGACAAATTTAGGTTCAAAAATGATAACTTTAATAACAAGTTTTATAATAAATATTTATATGTTAGCAGAAAAAGATAAGCTGATAAATTGGTGTAAATCATTTTTATATGCTTATTTATGTGAATCAAGAGCCAAAAGAACCATATACATATTTAAAAAGGCAAATACAATATTTAAAAGTTTCTTGACTGGAAAAATAATTGATTCATCCATAGTTGGTTTAATATGCGCCATATTGTTTACTATATTTAAAGTACCATATGCTGCATTGATGGGTACAGTAATAGGATTATTCAATATAATACCATACTTTGGACCAATAATAGGTTCTGTACCTGTAATTTTAGTATCCTTATTTATTAATCCACCAAAAGCATTAGCAGCCCTTATTATAATATTGGTTGTTCAGCAAATAGATGCAAATTTCATGGATCCAAGAATAGTTGGAAAAAATGTAGGAGTAAGTCCATTTTGGATAATAACAGCTGTAACATTGGGCGGGAATTTATTTGGAGTAATAGGAATGCTATTTGGAGTTCCTGTAGTAGTTCTTATTAAAACAATTTTAGAAGAAAATATGGAAGATGTGGACGGTTCAATAAAACCATAAAGATTATGGACAATAAAAGGATCCATCTCTTAAACTAAGAAGAGATGGATCCTTTTTGCATTTTAATATGTAGAAAAGATTAAGCGTATAACTTAATTATTTCTAATAATATTTGTACTACTTTTTCCATTGATTGAATTGAAATATATTCATATTTTCCATGAAAATTATGTCCGCCTGTGCATAAGTTTGGACAAGGAAGTCCCATGTAAGAAAGTCTTGCTCCATCTGTGCCGCCTCTAATTGGAACTAATATAGGAGTAACTTCCAAGTTTTCCATAGCTTTTTTAGCAGATTCAATTATGTGTAAATGAGGGAGAATTTTTTCTTTCATATTGAAATAAGAATCTTTTAAATTTAAAACAACAGTTTCTTCACCATATTTATCATTTAAATAATTTGCTATTTTTATAAATCTATGCTTTTTAGCATTAAACTTTTCCATATCATGGTCACGAATTATGTAATTTAATTTAGTTAGTTCAACATTTCCTTCTATATCGTTTAAATGGCTGAAGCCTTCATAATTTTCTGTATTAGCAGGGTTTTCAAAAACAGGTAGCATTTGTTGAAATTCCATAGCAATTAAAATTGAATTTTTCATTTTATTTTTAGCTGAACCTGGATGAATGTTAGTTCCATTAATTTCAACTTTAGCGCTTGCAGCATTG
This sequence comes from Firmicutes bacterium UBA6132, assembly GCA_002435835.1. Next base: position 5,279 of record DIVM01000227.1, on the reverse strand, counting down.
AAGTTTTCAAATTCTATTTCTCCAAGCATTCCTCCGTCAACTGTATAAGCAAAATCAGCACCAAAATTTTTTACATTAAAAAAATCAGCACCTCTTCCAACTTCTTCATCAGGAGTAAAACCTATTTTAATTACGCCGTGTTTAATTTCGGGATTATTTATTAAAAATTCTGCTAGTGCCATTATTTCAGCAATCCCAGCTTTGTTATCAGCACCAAGTAGTGTAGTGCCATCCGTAACTATTAAATCTTGACCAACATAATTTAATAAATGATCAAACATAGAAGTTTTCATAACAATGTTTTTTTCTTCATTTAAAATAATATCTTGGCCGTTATAATTTGTTATTATTTTAGCTTGAACATTATTTCCAGGCATATCAGGAGCAGTATCCATATGAGCAATAAAGCCTATAACAGGAACATCTGATTTGTCAGTATTAGAAGGAATGGTTCCATAAACATAACCGTATTCATCCATTTTAGCGTCTTGAACACCAATTGATTGCATTTCATCCACTAAAAGTAATGCTAAATGCTTTTGCTTTTCACTACTTGGAAAACATTCAGCATCGTCAACTGATTGAGTGTCTATTGAAACATAATTTAAAAATCTTTCATGAACCTTTACCATTTTTAAACCAACCTTTCATAAAAATGTAATTTCATATTTATTATAACACAGCTAAATTTAACGTCAAGCAAGTTGAATTTTAAAAACAATTTGTAAAGCATTATGAAATATTATATAATTAATAAAATAATATTTGTCAGGGAGGCTGAAATGGATTTTATAAAAGAATCTTATAAAGTAAAAAGCGCAACTATAATAAAGAATCTTCAGAAAAGAAATATGGAAGGGTATTATTTCGATTCAAAGGAAGAAGCAGTAGAAAAAGTAATGTCTTTAATTAAGGAAAATGATGTAGTATCTTGGGGTGGGACTGTTACAATAGATGAGTTAGGTTTAAAAAAGACACTGAATGAAAATAATATTCAAGTTATAGACAGGGACAAGGCGACAACTCCCGAGGAAAGAAAAGCTTTGATGAAAAAAGCATTAACATCCGATGTTTTTCTTGCAAGCACAAATGCCATTACAATGGATGGAGAATTAGTAAATATAGATGGAGTAGGCAATAGATTAGCAGCATTTTGCTATGGTCCGGACAGTGTAATTGTGGTAGTTGGAATGAATAAGGTTGTAAAAGACAGGGACTCAGCCATGAACCGTATAAGAATTGAAGCATGCGTGCCAAATGCAATCAGGATAAATGCTAATACACCTTGTTCTATAACTGGAATATGCAATGAATGCACATCAAATGATACAATGTGCAGCCAAATTCTTGTAACAAGATATTGTAAACCTAAAAATAGAATTAAAGTTATATTAGTTGGAGCAAACTTAGGTTTTTAATAATTTTAAAATACAGGGACAAACTTTGAATTCAAAGATGTCCCTAATATATTATATTTTTTCTGGTTCGTCGTAAGTTACTCCGAAAGTGTCAACTGTAACTTTTTTCATTTTTACTTCTTCAACTGGTCTGTCATTTCTGCCAGTTTTAGAAGTTGCTATTTTATTTACAACATCCATTCCTTCAGTAACTTTTCCAAATCCAGCATATTGACCGTCCAAATGTGGAGATTTTTTATGCATTATGAAAAATTGTGATCCACCAGAATTAGGATTCATAGATCTTGCCATAGATAAAACACCTGCATCATGTTTTAAATCATTTTTAAAACCATTGCCTGTAAATTCACCTTTAATAGAATATCCAGGGCCACCCATTCCTGTACCTTGTGGGTCTCCGCCTTGAATCATAAATCCTTCAATTACTCTGTGAAAAATTACACCATCATAAAAGTTTTTATTAATTAAAGAAATAAAATTATTAACTGACTGTGGCGCGATTTCTGGATATAACTCAGCTTTTATTATATCGCCATTTTCTAATTCAAATGTTACTACTGGATTCATATTTCCTCCCAAAATTTATTAATTTATATTACTTTAATATACTTTACACTAAGGATTAAAAAAATTCAACAAATAAATTTATTATCATATATATGAGTAAGCTATTTTAAATTTAAAATCTAAATATTTTTTAATTATTCATTCAGTAACAACTTATGCTATTTCGAATATATTAAAGTAAAATCTAGTTTAGATTAGGAGGCTAAGCATGAAATGCTCAAATAATAATAATAATAATAATGTCGCAGGTATTGGCGGTACTGATAGATGTTGTACAGCTCAATCAGGATGTGATTGGGACGGAACGCTAAGAAACGTTGTGACAGAACCAATTTTTGTTCAAAAAATGTATGATGCAGCATTATTTAACTTGCAAGGATTAAAAACAGCTCAAGGTCAGATTTTTGAGCCAGCTATTGGATGTAACACAAACATAATAAGAATTGCTGATATAAGATGCAGAAAATTCTTTAACCCAGATAACATTTCTGACCCATGCAATTTAAAACTTGACCCAGATACAACATTATCTGGCGGACAATTTGTTAAAAAAGAAGACGGTAGCGACTACAAAGTTATAGGACCTGACGGAACATTTAGCCAAAGATTAGTTTATGCTGATACATCATTCTGCGATGAATTTTCAGATGGTGGAACACCAGTATTTGGTACTCAAAATATAGAGATATCAGGTGCTGTAGAAGTTGAAATTGATTTAGTAGTTACGACTTGCAACAATGATAATGAAAATATTATTACATTATCTGCATTAGTTGAAATTGCACCAAGATGCAACCCACTTATATTAACAAACTTCTTTGAAATTTGCGTACCTTCAGTATTTGATACTGCATTCTTACCAAGATTTACAGAATTCTGCAACTTATCATGTGATGTAAGACTTGCAACAAACAGCATTCATAGAGATTTGTGCATTGACCCAAGAACTGGTGATTTAGCAGTTAACTTAATAATTTCACTTTGCATCACTTGCGAAAAGAAAATAGTAGTTCCTGTTCAATTATGTGTTCTAAGCACAGGATTTGTTGAGTTAGCACCAGACCAAGGAAATCTTTGCCCAACATTCCCAAGATTGTTCCCAAGGCAAATTGATGAAAATTCAGTTGCGGGAGAAGGCGGACGCAGAAACTGCGGATGTAATAGATCAAGATCTCAATCTGTTGAAGAAGATTAATTAAATAAATAAATAAATAATATTAAGGGTGTGCGCTAAGCATGCCCTTAAATTTTGCTTTTCAGTGCATTAACAAGTGATTTATAAGCTCATATAATATTATAAGATAAGTGGGTACAATCATTTTGAATTAATTGGTACTCAAAATTTCAAAAGTTTGGATGTGAAGAAATGGATATAGATTTAAGATCAATAATGCAAATTTTAATACCAATATTAACTATTTTATTAGGTTTTTTATCTGCATATTTTAAAGAAAATAATAAATTAAAATGTAGTGCAATTAAATATATAACTGAAGCTGAAGAAATGTATAAAGATGTTTCTAAAGCAGGGGGAACAAAATTTGCGTGGGTTGTTGACATACTATATAACCTTGTACCAAATCATCTTAAATTTCTGTTTACAAAAAAAGTTATTGAGGCAATTGTGCAAAGCACATTTGATGGAATAGAAGCATATGCAAAAACACAGTTAGATAAATCAGCAAATAAAATGTTAGATAAATAAAGTTTTGGAGATTTGTGGGAGATTTGGGGACGGGGGTTTAGCAGCAGAAGGTCCGTCCCCAAGCAGAAAAGGGTCCGTCCCTAAGCAGCGAAAGCGACCTCCCTAAAATTACTAAATTAAAAAAGATGATTGGGGGTAGCCAATCATCTTTATCTTTTTTTGTTTTTAGTATTTAACTTTTTTTAATGTACCGGTATAAATATTGTCTATACTTTGTTTAGTTGTTTCATAAATACTAAACCCTTTTATTATGTCGTAATCATTGAGTCCTTCAACAAAAGCTCGTTCTTTTTCGCCAATAAAGTTTAGTACATATAATCTGTTTAATGAATATTTGTAAAAGATTGTTTCATAATTTTCTAAACTTGAATTATTCTGCTTTGCAGATTTTTCGATTAAAAGCAAATTAAACAATTCTACAACTTTAGAATTATAGTTAAATGTTAGAGGATGATAAATTAAATAATTGCTTAATTTTATGTCTTTATGCAATGAATAACTATAATTAGTAAAACTGTAATTTTCAAAATCAATAGATTGCGAACCAGGAGTTAAACCCCAATTGATGTTCATAAGAGAAGGAATATTGTTCGATTTTTTTAAATCATCAAATACTAAGGTTCTAAGCATTTCTTGATTGTTAGCTTTTACGTAATAAACATATCTGAAAAACAATATATTTGCTTTTGCATTGTTGTCAGATGTTAATGTATACCACTTTTCTAATGCATCTAAAAATAAATTTTCTTTAACATCATATAAACTTGCCATTGATATAAGTTGCATGATTTCGGAATCTGTTAAGTCATTTCTTGAAATAATATTGGCAAGTATTTCGTTAGCAAATTTTGTTTTTTCAGCATCAGTGAATTCACCAAATTTTATTAAATAAAAATTTGTACCTGCAACATTGTAATACCCACCAGTTCGTAGGGATTCTAAAGTTTTAACTGCATCAAGGTCATATAAATGAGCATCTTCAGGATAAATATAGCCTCCAAAAGAAATATATTCTAAAGTACTTTTAGCCTTTAAATATTTCCTGTGAGAAGGATTAGTAGTTTTAAAATCATAATTGCCGAAATAAGAGTACATATATTCGCCTTTAATAGGCATAAATTCTAAATTAGTAAGATAGCTTTCGTTATTGCTAGTATTAATATCATTATAAACTCTTTTTATTAATGCGGCTGATTCTGCTCTTGTTATATTTTGACTTCCATGAAACATATTATCATCGTAGCCAGTTATGATTCCTAAATTGTACAATAGTTTTATTTCTTCGTAAAATTGGTCGTCTTTTTCTACATCTGCAAATGGAATTGGATTATTGTAAATTGAAATTTTGCAAAATGCAGCAATTAAAGCGGATGCTTCTTCTCTGGTAATTGGTTTTTCTGGGTCGAAACTGCTACCTTTAAAAATATCTGTAAATGAATAATCCATATTGTTGTTTAAATATTCATACATTGAAATTACATAAGTATAGGACCAATGTTCATTTGACATATAATCAGATGTCATACTGCTTGTGTAAACTTCATTCATCTTATTTTGCTTATATGCTGTTTTGGAAAGGATAGTTATAA
>DIVM01000229.1 GCA_002435835.1 Firmicutes bacterium UBA6132 | reverse complement strand
GTATTACAATTTTATTATAATTATCTTTTTTAATTTTTTCATCTATCACAGTTCTTGTTTCATCTGCACTGTGATGATCTAATTCCCCTTTAAGCTTTATAACTAATTCTTGTCCTGATTCAATAAATTCTAAATTCACGTTACCATTCCTTTCTCTTTAGTGTACAAGCTATTATACATCTTTAAGAGAAATTTTACTGTAGCTTTTTTTGAGAAGTTTTGTCGATTAATGTTGTAAAATGAATTTATTTAATAAGATTATAAGTTTATTTTTTCTAAATAAGGAAGCATTATTGAAAATTCTGAACCTTTACCTATTGTACTTGTGACTTTTATTTTTCCTTTATGACCTAATATTATTATTTTAGCTATGGATAGACCTAAACCATGACCACCAATTTCTTTGCTTCTTGATTGTTCAGCTCTATATAACCTGTCAAAAATTTTATTTAAATCTTTTTTTGCAATTCCAATTCCAGTATCGGATACTTTAATTATATAATATTTTCCTTCAATAAAACCTGAAACTGAAATAATACCATCATGGGGTGTAAATTTCATTGCATTTTCTAATAGAATTCTAACTGCTTGCTTTATACGCTTTCTGTCAGCATAAATACTTGCATCATTTGAAAAATAAAATAAAAAATTATGTCTTAAATCAATCATTTTTGTTTCTTTTTCTATTTCTAATAATAACTCTTGAATGGAGAAATCTTCTTTTGTAAATGTTAATGTATGCTTATCACTCCTTGCAATAAATAATAATTTTTCTATTAAATCCTGCATGCTGTCAGTTTCATTTTTAATAGCACTTATTGATTCCTCTAAAATATCTTTATCATTTTTACCCCATCGGTCAAGCATATTTACATATCCTTTTATTACTGCAATAGGAGTTCTAAGTTCATGAGAAGCATCAGAGACAAATTGCTGCTGGGATTGATAACCTTCCTCAATTCTATCCATCATTGCATTAAATGTTTGGGAAAGCTCTTTTAATTCATCCTGAGTTCCTTTTATATCAAGTCTTGTGTTGATGTTGTTTACTGTTATTGTTTTAGTTATTTCAGTCATATTTTTAATAGGCCCTATGAGTTTATAACTTGTTCTTGAAACAATGGGAGCAAATATTAGCAGACCTATAAATCCTGATATTAAAATCAAAATATTTATGTGTATTGTATCTACTATAATATCATCTACATTATAACTGATATTAATATAATACTTTAAGTTATTGAAATAAAAACTTTCAGAGTACACATATTCTTTATATAAAAGCACATTTTCTACATTGGTGATTATATTGTTTGAATACCTTTTTTCTTCATTTGATTTAAAAACTTCATTTAAATTTTGATCATAAATATTAATAGAGCTTATATTATCATTTTTAGCCATTTCATTTAATTTCACTTCATCTAAATTATAGCTGCTTATATTAGCTGCATCTTCTTCCATCATTTTTTCTTTGTCTTTTAACTGATAGATAAAATACCCTGTTGACGTAGTTGCTGCTACAATGAATATTACTACAATATACAATAGAAAATATGAAGCTGATATTTTAAATGCTATAGAAAATTTAAGCTTTTTTAATAAAGCTATTAAAACTCTTCCTAATAATTTAAATGGATATAAAATTAAATGAACTAATGAATTAACTAATTTTTTTAACATATTATTCTCTTATGACGTAACCAACGCCTCTTACTGTTTCTATTAAATTAATGTTGTATTTTTCGTCTATTTTACTTCTTAAGTATCTTATATAAACGTCTATTACATTTGTATCTCCGTAATAATCATATCCCCATACTTTATCAAGTATTTTTTCCCTTGACATAACTATATTTTTATTTAATAACATGAGTTCTAAAAGCTCAAATTCTTTTTTAGTAAGCTCAATATTTTCTTTATCATAATCAACTTTATAATTGCTTTTATTTAATTTTAATTTACCTAATTGTAACGTATCTTCGGCTTCTTTTGTTTTTGAAACATATTTTCTTTTTAATAACACTCTTATTCTTGCTAAAAGCTCTTCAACTGCAAATGGTTTTGTCATATAATCATCTGCACCTATGTCAAGGCCTGTTACTTTATCAGATATGTCATCTTTTGCAGTTAACATAATTATAGGTACATCTGAAGTTTGTCTTATCCTTCTGCACACTTCTATTCCGCTTAAACCTGGCAACATTAAATCAAGTATAATTAAACTAACGCTCAGATCCTTACCTTTTTCAAGGCCATCCCTTCCATTGTTAGCTATTTCTACTTCATATCCTTCATATTTAAGCTCAAGTTCAAGAAATCTTGCTATTTTATGTTCATCTTCCACTATTAAAATTTTTCTTTTATCATCCATAATATAATCTCCAATGATTTTCCAATTATTTAATTATACTATTTTTTTCTAAATATTTCAATTAATTTCAATAATTCCACAAATAATCATAAAATAAAATAATATCAGATTAAACTGATATTATTTTATTAGTATTGTCATCGCTATAGCGAAGGATCTTATTATTCTATAATAATTTCATTTGCTTTATTATCATCATCTGAATTTGTTTTGATTTCAAATTCTTCTGATACAATTGTTTCTTCGTCTTCATTAATTATTTTTTCTGATTTTACTTTTATTTTATCAACTGTTTCTTGCATATTTTTCTTTAAACCATTTACTTTTATTGAATTTCTGTCCCTGTAAATTTTAATATCACAAGATGTAATTAATGCAAGTAAAAGTCCAAATACAACTACCCAAAATGCCATCATAAATGTTATCAATACTACAACTAAAGGCAAGTTTAAAATTATATCACCATTTTTATTTTTAATTCTTAATTTAAGTTCTAATAATTTATCCACTGCGCTGCTGAAACCTCCTTTTTTAGGGCTATTTTTAATTCCTTTTTTATTTTCTAATTCAATTATAGATTTAATTAAATCGCCATCATTATTTTCCAATACCCTTTTAGCTTCTTCATAAGAAACATTTACCCTACTTCTAAGCTCATCAATTTGTTCTAAAGTTACTTTCATGTTGCCCTCCAAATTTTTATCTTTTAATTTATTTGATATTATCAATTTACACCTAAATTATTAATGTCAATTTAGGTTAACATTAAAATTCAATTAGGAAATGATAAAACTTGTTAATCATATAATTTTGTATTACCATAATTAGACATTAGTAATAATCTATGTTATAATTTTAATGTTTTTATTTAAATTATATTCTATGGTAAAGGAAGCGAAACAAAATTCAGTTATGAAAATTAATTTTAAAAATAAACATAAACAAGTTAAAGGTACTAGTGCATATCATATGGCTTTAGATTTAGTAGAAGATGGAAGTGAAATTGAGTTAGAGAAATCGAAAATTGAAAAGCTTCCACCAAATATAACATCAAAAATGCTTTATAAAGATATAGTTAATATTGCTTGGCCTTCTGTTGTTGAATTAACACTAACTCAGCTTGCATCAATGGTCGATTTAATGATGGTAGGTAAATTAGGACCATGGGCTCTTTCAGCCATAGGTCTTACAATTCAGCCTAAATTTTTACTTATGACATTGTTCATGTCAATGAATGTTGGAGCAACAGCAATGGTCGCAAGGTATAAGGGTGCAGATAATCCTGAAAAAGGAAATTTAATTTTAAGACAATCTTTGTTAATTACCTTAATATTTTCCTTATTAGCATCTGTAATAGGTTTTATATATTCTGAACCATTAGTTAGATTTATGGGTGCTGCAGATCAACAAACACTATCAGGCGGAACTATTTATTTACAAATTCAAATGATTGGTTTTACTTTTATGGCATTAACATCTACTATAACTGCAACACTTAGAGGTGTTGGTAACTCACGAACGGCCATGATTTATAATTTAACTGCAAATGTAGTAAATGTTATATTTAATTATTTACTTATTGGAGGAAATTTAGGATTTCCAAGAATGGAAGTTGTAGGTGCTTCTCTTGCTACTATAATAGGACAATTTATAGCATTTGTTATTGCATTTATATATATTACAAAAGGTGATCAATATTTACATCTTCGTTTTGAAGAAGGATTTAGACCCGATAAAGAAGCATTAAAGCAAATTTTCACTATAGGAATTCCAGCTATGATTGAACAATTAGTAATGAGATTTGGAGTAATAATATATGTTAAAACAATTGCAGGATTAGGTACTATTGCATATGCAACACATCAAGTATGTATGAGCATTCAATCAGTATCTTTTATGAACGGTCAAGGTTTTGCAGTTTCAGCAACATCTTTAACTGGTCAAAGTTTAGGAAAAAAACGTCATGATATGGCAAATTCCTATGTTATGAGAACAAGGCGCATTGGTATGATTGTTTCTATAATTATGGGAACTATATTTATTTTTTGGGGTGGCAATATTATTTCATTATACACAGATGATCTATCTGTAATATCCACTGGTGCAAAAATAATGATATTTATTGGTTTAAGCCAACCTTTTCAATCATCACAATTTATCCTCACAGGAGCTTTAAGAGGTGCTGGAGATACAAGAGCAATTGCCTTAATCACATTTGCTACTGTATTAATAGTAAGACCTTTTTTAGCTATATTTTTAATTAATTATTTCAATATGGGATTGGAAGGCGCTTGGTATGCTTTTATAGTTGATCAACTTCTAAGATCCTTATTTATTTTATTAAGATACAGAAATGGAAGTTGGAAAGATATAAAAATAAATTAATTTTGGGGACGGACCCTTTTGCGAAATTTTGGGGACGGACTCTTTTTCCAAATGATTTTGTTGGAAAAAGCGGTCCGTCCCCAAAATTGAGATTTCGTATACCTTATAAACTAATTAAAACTCACACTAAAATTTTGCATATGCAAAATTTTAGGAGATCTCTACTTAACTATTCAAAACAATTTCAACAATATAATTTATACCAATTTTTCCTGTTTAATCAAATTCCTAATCGCTTCTATTGCAACTTCTATTCCTGCTTCAGTATCATGGTTCTTTGGATCTTCAAGTCCCAATCTTCTTCTTTCCTGATTTGCAACAACATTTAATACTGCACCTACTCTAACTTTTCTGTAAGCTCCAACTATAAATAATGCTGCAGATTCCATTTCAGAAGCTAATGCACCCATTCTCAACCAAGCATCCCATTTATTTGTTAAATCATAACTAACAGGCATTTTATCAGGATCATGTTGTCCGTAAAATGAATCTTTACACTGAACAACTCCAACATGATACTTCTTTTTTAAATCTACAGATGCTTTTACTAATGCATTGACAACTTCAAAATTTGCTACTGCTGGAAATTCCATTGGTGCATATTCTCTCGTTGTTCCTTCCATTCTTATAGCTCCTGTAGCTACAACTATATCTCCACCCATTACTTCAACAGCCATACCTCCACTTGTTCCAACACGAATGAATGTATCTGCACCGATGTTCACAAGTTCCTCTAATGCAATAGATGCTGAAGGGCCACCTATGCCAGTGGATGTAACGCTTACTTTTTCTCCATCTAAATATCCTGTATATGTAACAAATTCTCTGCTATCTGCAACTAATTTTGCATTATCAAAATGTTTTGCTATTTTTTCACATCTTTTAGGATCTCCAGGCAATATTACATATTTACCAACATCACCTTGTTTCATATTAATATGGTATTGAACATCTTCTGAATATACTAAACTCATAACTTCCTCCAATATTATGTATTAATAAATATCTTAATAACATGATATCCATTTTTTTACTAAATTACAACTTTATTTTAAATAAATTTAAGCAAACGTAAAATTTTCTCAAACTTTAATAAAGATTTTATGATATAATCTTATCTAAAAAGAAGATATTGAAGAGGTATTTTATGATTCAAGATATTGCACCAAAAGTTTTTCATAATAGTTTTAAAAATAAAAAAGCAGAACCACAGGATTTATTTCTTTCATATGAGAGCAACACTGTACTTGTAAAAGAAAATAAAAACAAACTTTGGTATCCGTCCTTTTCTGATTTTGAGGAAATCTACCCTAATCTTAAGGATAATGCTCAGTTTCTTTTCAATATAGATGACATCAATTATTATTTGGTAGATGAAAAGAACCTTGATGTAAAAGGTTGGGCTTATGTCAACACAAACAGATTCAGAACTGAGCTTAAATACTGGAGGTCTTTTGCAGGAGTTGTTGGTTGGCAACTAAACCGCTGGTATGTTAATCATCGTTTTTGCAGTAAGTGTGGCAAGCCAACAAAATCATCAGATAAGGAAAGAATGCTTTATTGTGAAACCTGCGGTTTTCAGATATATCCAACTATATCTCCATGCGTTATAGTGGCTGTACATAATGGAAACAAGCTACTACTGACTAAGTATGCAGGACGAGATTACAACAGATATGCTCTTATTGCTGGTTTTGCTGAAATCGGAGAAAGTTTGGAGCAAACTATTCACAGAGAGGTTAAGGAAGAGGTTGGATTAAATGTTAAGAATATTAAATTTTACAAGAGCCAGCCATGGCCTTTTACTGATACGCTCCTGGCAGGATTTTATGCTGAACTTGATGGTGATGACAAAATTACCCTTGATGAAAACGAGCTTGCATTAGGAGTATGGCTTGATAGAGAGGAAATACCTGTAGCTGATTTAAATATTAGCTTAACAAGTGAAATGATGGAAGCTTTTAGAACAGGAAATGTAGATTTATAAATCAAGTGAATTTCTCTGTCATATTATTGCCCATTTATATGCTTACACATAAAAAACAGCATTTTTTCAAATGCTGTTTTTTTATATTGATTATTATAGTGTAGCTTGAGGTGAATCATTTTCTCTTGTTTCTATTTTGTTTAAAATTATTTTTGAAATTTCATCGATACTCATGCTGCCCATGTCTCCTTTTTGTCTTTCACGAACTGATACAGCCCCATTTTCAACTTCTTTTTCACCAACAACAAACATGAAAGGTATTTTTTGAAGTTGTGCTTCTCTAATTTTATATCCTATTTTTTCAGCTCTGTCATCCACTTCAACTTTGATATTCAATTCTTCAAGCTGTTCTCTTACCTTTTTAGCATAATCATTGTATTTATCTGAAATAGGTAATACTTTAACTTGTACTGGTGAAAGCCATGTTGGGAATGCTCCAGCAAATTGCTCTATTAATATACCAAAGAATCTTTCAATACTTCCAAACGCAACACGATGAATCATTATTGGTCTATGTTTTGCACCATCAGTACCTATATATTCAAGTTCAAAACGTTGAGGTAATTGATAATCCAATTGTATTGTTCCACACTGCCATGTTCTTCCTATGCAGTCATTTAAATGGAAATCTATTTTAGGTCCGTAAAATGCTCCGTCCCCTTCATTGATTACATAATCAAGTCCTATTTCTTCTAACGCGCCTTTTAGTGATTCTTCTGCTAAATCCCAGTCTTTAATATCCCCCATGAATTTTTCAGGTCTTGTTGAAAGTTCAACATGATATGTAAATCCAAATACTGAATACATATCATCTATTAATTTAGCAACATTTTTAATTTCATCTTTTATTTGTTCAGGTAACATGAATATATGAGCATCATCCTGTGTGAAAGCACGTACTCTCATTAATCCATGTAACGCTCCAGATAATTCATGTCTGTGAACTCTTCCCGCTTCTGCTATTCTTAATGGAAGATCTTTATATGAATGCATAACATTTTTATAAACTAAAATTCCACCAGGGCAGTTCATAGGTTTAATAGCGAAATCCTCATCATCTATTTTAACTGTGTACATATTTTCTTTATAGTTGAACCAGTGTCCTGATGTTTCCCAAAGATGTCTATTTAAAATAATAGGAGATTCAATTTCAACATATCCAGCTTTTTTATGCATTTCTCTCCAGAATTTCATTAACTCATTTTTAACTTCCATTCCCTTTGGCAAGAAGAAAGGAAATCCTGGGCCTTCTTCAGACATGAAAAACAATTCTAATTCTTTTCCAAGTTTTCTGTGGTCTCTTTTTTTAGCTTCTTCTAACATATGGATGTATTCTTCTAATTGATTTGCTTTTTCAAAAGTGATACCATAAATTCTTTGAAGCATTTTATTGTTTTCATTTCCTCTCCAATAAGCTCCAGCAATACTTAAAAGTTTTACAGCCTTAGGCTTTTTAGTTGATTCAAGATGTGGTCCAGCACATAAATCAACAAAATCCCCTTGTTTGTAGAAAGAAATTATAGCATCTTCAGGTAAATCCTGAATTAATTCAACTTTATAAGGTTCTTGTTTTTCTTCCATAAATTTTATTGCTTCAGTTCTTGGAAGTTCAAATCTTTCAAGTGTTAGACCTTCTTTAACGATTTTTTTCATTTCTGCTTCGATTTTTTCCAAATCTTCATTAACTAATCTGTAATCTAAATCGATGTCATAATAAAAACCGTTATCAATAGCTGGTCCAATAGCAAGTTTTGCTTCTGGCCACAATCTTTTAATAGCTTGCGCCAATATGTGAGATGATGTATGCCAAAATATATTTTTACCTTCTTTGTCTTCAAATTTTAAAAACTTAATGCTTCCATCTTCCTGGATAGTTTCTTGTAAGCCAATAACTTTAGTATTGAAAACAGCTCCAACAACAGCTCTTGCCAATCCTTCACTTATGCTTTTAACTACATCTAATGCTTTAATACCATTTTCATATTCTCTGATGCTTCCATCAGGCAATGTTAATTTTATCATAATTTCCTCCATATAATTTTTCATAATAAAATCCCTCAATCCTAACATAAATATGTTAAGGACGAGGGATCGTGGTTCCACCTTACTTGCTTCTCAATAGATTTAAGGCATCCATACCAAACCCTTATATTTTTTCAAATTTTCAGGTTTAACTCAAGATTAGTTTTCAAACAGTCATATATGGAATGCTTTCACCATGTCATTCCTCTCTTTAATATTGTGTCTGTTTTACTCGATCCATCAAAGTTATATTTTAAAATATTATATTACCCATGTTTTAGAATGTCAATAATTTTTTAATATTTTTTTCTATAACTTGGTTTTTTGTGAGCTGAATAACCATCATTTTCTTTATTAAATCTTGGTCTATCAGACTTAGGTTTTTTCTCTTTAGAAAGTTCTAATATAACATCTTTTCCTTTAATTTGAGCACCTTCCATGCGATGTAAAATTGCATCACAATGCTCTTTAGCTGCATTGAAGAATGAATAATTTTCTAAAACCTCAATAGCACCTATATCGCTTCCTGGTATACCACATTCACCAGCTACTGCACCAAGTATATCTCCAGGTCTAATTCCTTGCTTTTTACCAAGGCTAACATGGAAACGTACAGTATCTCCTAAATTACGAGGAGTTCCTTTAGCTCTTGTACTGCTACCTCTTTTTTCAGGAATTGTATCATTTAAATCCCTATCCTGTGAAAAATCAAATTTTACAAGTTTTTTAATCATTGCAGCAATTATTGTTTCAGCATCATAGCCTTTTTCAATAAGTTTATCTGCAAGAATTCTGTTTTCACCAAGTTCTCCACTTTCAATAACGTCAGTGATACTTCTTATGAATTTATCTTGTTTAACTTCATTTACTTTTTCAACAGTAGGAACTGCTCTTTTACGAATAGATTTTTTAGTATATCTTTCAATATTTTCAATTTTCTTGATTTCTTTAGCTGACGCTAACGTATAAGAAGCACCTTCTCTTCCTGCTCTACCTGTTCTGCCTATACGGTGTACATAATAATCTTCTTTTGATGGAACTTCAAAGTTTACTACTGCTTCAACTTCTTTAATATCAATTCCTCTGGCAGCAACATCTGTAGCTATTAATACATCTATTACTCCCTTATTAAATTTATTTAAAGTATCCATTCTCTGTGATTGTTTAATGTCACCATGAATTTTATCACAATTATATCCTTCTTCTACTAACTTGTCATATAATTCATCAACTGACTTTTTAGTATTACAGAAAATTAAAGTTAATTTTGGTGTGTATGTGTCTATAATACGCATCAATGCTTCAACTTTATCTGATTGTTTAACTAAGAAATAACTTTGCTTAACTTCTTTAGCAGTTATTCCTTCTCTCATTACCTTTACAGGCACTGGATCTTTAAGGAATTTTTTAATTATTCTAACCATTTCAGTTGGAATAGTAGCAGAAAATAATAATGTTTGAGTTGGATGGTCAACATTGCTTAATACTAACTCAATATCTTCTTTAAATCCCATTTTTAACATTTCATCTGCTTCATCTAATACGAACATTTTTAATTCACTAAGCTTAATAACACGTCTGTCAATCAAATCTATTACTCTACCTGGAGTACCTACTATTATTTGAGCACCGGCTTTTAGTTTTGTGATTTGATCTCTTATGTCAGCACCGCCATAAACTGCTACGGTTTTGATGCCGTCCATGTATTTCCCGATTTTTTTGAATTCATTTGCTACTTGCACAGCAAGCTCCCTTGTTGGTAAAAGAACTATGGCCTGTGGAAGTTTCACATCTCTATCTATTTTTTCAAGAATAGGAATACCAAACGCTGCCGTTTTTCCTGTTCCTGTATTTGACTGGCCTACTATATCTTTTCCCTCAAGTATTACGGGTATTGCTTCTTTCTGAATTTGGGTAAGTTCTGTAAAACCCATTTCTTCTAAAGCTTTTTGAATGTTGTCATTCAAATTTTCATTTTCAATTCTCATTAAATTTATCATCCTCATTTACTTTGATTATTAATTTTTATTAATTTTGTGTATAACTAATTCTATTAACTATTCATTATACTATGAACATATGACAATTACAATATTTTTTTCTTTTTTTTTACAATTTTGCAAATTTTTAAAAATAAGATTTTATAATAAGCAGTCTATAATATTTTTACTTTAAATGATAGAATTATGCACTGATTAAAATATAAATAACTTTTTTATGATCTAATTTTATAAATTATT
>DIVM01000158.1 GCA_002435835.1 Firmicutes bacterium UBA6132 | reverse complement strand
TCCATCTCACGATGGACACCCTTGCTCTTGGCTAATGGTTACTACTACCAAGCCCCATAACGGACTTTCACCGTCAAGCTGTCGCCCATGCTGGGCACACTATAAAAAAATCCATGTTTCAAATGAAACATGGACTTAATTTTATATTATTATTAATTGTGCAATAAATTTAATATATTTCTTACTTCTTTAACATTAACCTGTCCTGGTGCTGATACTTTCTTTGCTGCAGCAAATGTCATGCAAGAACCGAACAATTCACCCGACAATCTTGAAATTACTCCAAGAGAAGACATTGACATTGTAATGCAAGGACGGTCACCTTTTTCTTTTTTCATTTCCAATGTTGCAGATAAAAGTGTTAATACATCTTCTTCAGATTTAGGCATAACAGCTATTTTAGTTATATCTGCATCATACTCCTGCATTTGAACTAGTCTTTTAACTATTTCTTCTTTTGCAGGTGTTTTGAAAAAGTCATGGCTTGACATAACAACTTTGACATTTCTTTCTTTAGCAAATGCAATTAATTCTTTAATTTTATGTGCAGAAGAGAATAACTCTACATCAATTAAATCAATGTAACCTGATTCGATTGCTACATGGTTTAATTCAAAATATTTGTCTTCCGACATTTCATATTCCCCACCTTCTTTTTTAGTTCTAAATGTGAACAAAAGAGGCTTGTTATAATTGTGGCGGATTTTTTCAAGAATATCTTTAACTTTTTGTAGGTCATCAGCAAATTCATAAAAATCTACTCTGAATTCTGCAAGATCAAAATCTACAGAACTTAAAAAAGCAACTTCATCCATTATAGCTTGTTCTGTTTTTCCAACTAAAGGAACACAAATTTTTGGAGCACCTTCATTAAATGTAATATCTTTAACTTGTACAGTTTTCATATTTTTCTCCTCACGACAATAATATTTCAGATATTTTACCACATTATATATAAAAAGACTATATAAAATAATAACAATATAAGCTATTGGACTATATCTTTGTTAAAGTTTTTACTAATTGAACAAATACAATTAAATTTAAAAATTTGATGTTGAAACAGGTTTCCCCATTAAAAATTTCAATTATGACTATATAAATTAATTTAATTTTACCATTATATTAATAAAAAATTCATAAAAAATTCATAAAAAATTCACAAAAACGTTGTTCATGTCATGAAAACATTACCACATATTTTGTTGATATTTCAATATTTTTAATTGCATTATATCTAAAAAAACAGTATAATATATATAATAGATAATATACTATTTCTACTTTCCTTTTTAAAATTTTTTCAAGTCTTAAAATAAGCTAATTATTAGCTTCCCATTTTTCAAAATAAATAAATTAATTTAATAATAATAAAATTTAATTACATAGAGTGGTGAATTTATGAAGGGTTTAGGAGTATCTCCGGGTATTGGTATAGGTAAGGCTTTTATAATTGAAAGCAAAACTATTAATATAGAGAAAATTTATATTAGTGACACATCATCAGAAGTCGATAGACTTAGAAGTGCTATAAATATTTGCAAATACGAAATAGATCAGCTATACTTAAAAACATTTCATGAAATAGGCGAAAAAGAAGCCATGATTTTTAAGTCTCATGAAATGATGCTTGAGGATGAGTCCTTTATATTAGAAATAGAATCAAAGATTTCGAATGATAATGTAAATGCAGAATTTGCTTTAAAAGAAACTACTACTGCATATATTGAATTATTTGAAAATATAAAAGATGATTACTTAAGAGAAAGAGCTGATGATCTTAAGGATATAATGAATCGTGTTTTAAGAGTACTTTTAGGTATACATCCAACAGATTTTTCTAAAATGGAAAAAAACTCAGTTATTATAGCTGAAGAATTAACGCCATCTGACACTGCACAACTTGATAGAAATAAAGTAGCTGCAATGATTACAGAATTTGGTGGGAATAATTCACATGCTGCTATAATGGCAAGGATAATGGGCATACCTACAGTTTTAGGTATAAAAGGAATTTTAAACGAAGTAAAATCAAATGATTTAATCATATGTGATGGAAAAACTGGAATAATCATTATAAATCCAGATAGTAATGATAAAAAATATTATAAGCAAAAAAAAGAAGATGAAGATTTATTTAAAAATGAATTAAAAAAATTAGTTGGACTTCCTACTGTTACAAAAGATGGATATAAAATAGAGCTTTCATCAAACATAGGAACACCTGAAGATATGTCTTTAGTATTAGAAAATGATTCAGAAGGAATAGGATTGTTCAGAAGTGAATTTATTTTTATGAACAGAGAAACCGAACCTACAGAAGATGAGCAAGTTGAACAATATAAAGGTATATTAAAACAAATGGGCAATAAGCCTGTAATAATCAGAACATTGGACATAGGTGGAGATAAAGAAGTACCTTATTTAGATATGCCTAAAGAAGATAATCCATTTTTGGGATATAGAGCAATACGCCTTTGCCTTGGTAATGAATGTTTATTTAAAAAACAGTTACGAGCAATTTTACGTTCAAGCGTATGTGGAAATGTTAAAATTATGTTTCCCATGATATCAACTTTGAAAGAGCTTCGTGATGCTAAAAAAATTCTTGAAGAAGCAAAGCAAGAATTAAGAAATGAAAATATAGAATTTAAAGAAGATATAGAATTAGGAATTATGATTGAAATACCTTCTGCTGCAATTATATCTGATTTATTGGCAAAAGAAGTTGATTTTTTCAGTATAGGAACTAATGATTTAATACAATATACAATGGCTGTGGATAGAATGAATTCTAAATTAGCACATTTATACAGCCAATACCATCCAGCCATGCTACGTTTAATAAAAAGTATAATTAAAAACGGACATGATGCAGGCATTTGGGTTGGAATGTGCGGTGAAGCTG
>DIVM01000142.1 GCA_002435835.1 Firmicutes bacterium UBA6132 | reverse complement strand
GTTGTGCCAATAAAATTAACATTGTCGCATATGTAGGTCTTAGATCGGATATGCTTTTAATAACTGTGAAAGTAATAAATGCGCCGAGGATCCCACCTAATAAATATAATTTGTTACTAACATTAAAAACCGAAAGTAAATTCTCACGACCGGTGAAAAACCATATACTTATACTTGTAACAAAAGCAGTTATATGCACCCAACTATTTGTAGCCCACATATTCGATGAATCCATGACACGAGTATTAAATACACCTTGAACACTCATTAACAATCCAGCTAACAATGCAAAAAAAATACCAACCATATTAACTCCTCCTACTAAAAATGATATTATATTTTAGTATTCCTCAAAAATTTAAATTAAGCAAAAAGAACTTCACTCTCAATAAAGAAAGCAAAGTTGTAAGATGAAATTTTTCATTATTTTCACTGTCTACTTAACAGGCATGTTCAGATAACTATTTCACAAGAAAGATTATTTTTCCCACCATCCAAATGCAACTATTACTTTATCTAAGTTAGAACTTGATGATTTTATAATTAAGGTGTAATTACCACATGGAGGTAATATAAATTTTCCGTCCTCTTCACTTACTAATGTAGTATTAGGCGGTACTATTCTTTCGTAAACATTAATCCCATCTTCAGGAAGTTTAGTGGTTGAATCTATAAATTTAATTTCTACATTATTTTTAGGAAGTGGATTAATGGCAGTGTTTGTTGGTGAAACTTTTTGTGAAACACATGCTTTATTAGGGAAATCAACATTTAGCCAAATTTCAACAGTTAAATAGTCTTCGGAAAAATTTGAAATAGTAAATACATTTACAAATAAATCACTACATGATTTGTGAGGATTTATTAAACCAGCCCATGCAAATAAGCCATCTCTAACCATCATAGGACAAGTTTGACCAACAAAATAATTTGATTGTATAGATTCATATAAAGGAACAGGTATGCTAACTACATCTTGTGGATTTGAATTTTTGCAAGATATAATATTGTTTTTATCGTATAACATAAACAACATCTCCTAAATTGTAATTTCTCATATATTTCTACAGCTTGTTTCTACATTATATTCATAGAATTTTTAAATGTACTTAATTTCCATTCTATCGTGCAGTTACTATGAGTATCATAAAAATTTCAGTTCAAGTTACAGAAATATTTTGTTTTTCTTAGATATTATATATCTAATGACAGATAAATTATTAATTGCACCCATTGGTATTTTTTAGCACTGATGCCACAACTTATAGCACAATAGTAAAAAAGCATGAAAATATAATAGCCATTAGTTTTGGAAGCTATCATGTATGGCGATAGAAAATTTCCACTTTATGCATTTTTAATGTCAATCTTTGCATTTGTTTTTTATGTTAAATTGAATTTTGAGAACATGGTTTCTTCAAATTTTTGGTCACTACTTATAATTATTTTATATTTAGTTAGATGGAAAAATCATAGTATTTCTGATTTAAAAATTTTTAAATTATAAACGAATAACAAATTTAACAAAAGCCATAATAATATAAGAAAGTTTTAATGACTTCTAAATAAAATTATTAAGAGGAGAATACTGATATGGATCAAAAAAAAATCAACCCTGGTGTTAAATGTGTAGTAAATACTTGTCATTATTATAGTGAAGGGGATCATTGTGCTGCTTCAAAAATAGAAGTGCAACATAGAAATGCTCACAGCAGTACTGAAACTGACTGTGCAACATTTAAACCTAATAACCAAAGTATGTCATAAAATTTAATAATAGTATAAAAAATTACTCCTAATATTTAAGGAGTAATTTTTTTATACTATTATTGTATATGAAATTTTCAATAATAAGGAGAAAATACCCGAAATTATTTGCAAAACCAAATTTATATATATAAAAGTTATTAATTTTTAAAATTCTTTTTAAATTCTAAAGGAGTTAAATTAGTAATTTTTTTAAACATTATATTATAGTAATTTTGATTATTAAATCCTACAGCAAGGGCAATGTCTAAAGCTGAATAATTGTTTTCATTTAATAATTCTTTACTTTTTTCTACTCTTATTTCATTCAGCAGATTAGTAAAAGTTTTGCCAGTTTCTTTTTTTATTAGTGAACATAAATAACATTTGTTTATGTTCAAATAATCTGCAACATCTCCTAAATTTATTTCTTCTTTATATCTTGAATCCATATAATCAATTGCTTTTTTTACATGAAAACTAAATGTATAATCATTTAATTTATTCTCTTTAATTAAATCATTTCCTAAAATACGAAGCATTGATATAAGTTGTGGGATTATTATTTGTGGTTTATAAACATATTTGTTGTTTTTCATATTTGAATATGGACCTATTATGTATAATCCTCTGTGGTTATTTTCAGAACAAATAAAACATCCAGTAAAACGAGCATTATTAACCGTCACCGTTACAAAATCTTTTTTTTCTAATTTTAGTTCTTGTTTAGTTTTTTCAAATATTTCATGTTTATCAAACGAATTATTAAAATCATTTCCAAAGGAACTTATACTGGTTCCGTCATATTCAAATGCTTCTAATGGCAAGTTGCAGCTTAAATAAAATTTCTCTAAGATATTTTTGATTTGTTTTTTAGTAAACATATTATTCCTTTCGAAAGTTTTAAAATTTTATAAATATCTAAATATAGTCAAAAAAATATAAATATAGTCAAATAATATAAATTATAAAACGGTTAAGATTAGTTATCAAATGATAATGATTATCATTATCGATATTATATCATATTTTTTAAACAAATCAATGGTAAATACTATAAGTAAGGAGGCTGCATGAAGAAAAGATATCTCATCATATTGTTAATAATTTTATCTATAATTTCAATATTTATAGGTGTAATAGATATAAGTGTTTCAGGAATTTTAAAGATGAAACAAGAAGATCTGCAAATTTTGTTTTTAAGCAGATTGCCAAGACTCATAAGCATAATTACAGCAGGAGTAGGAATGAGTATTGGGGGACTAATAATGCAGCAGATAAGTCGCAATAAATTTGTTTCACCAACTACTGCAGCAACTGAAGATTCTGCAAAATTAGGAGTTTTAACAGCAATGATTTTATTTCCGGGTGCTGGTTCTTTTAACACCATGGTAATTTCTTTTATATTTGCCATTGGCGGAACGTATTTGTTTATGCAGATTTTAAATAGAGTAAAGTTCAAAAATGTTGTATTTATTCCTTTAATAGGAATAATGGTTGGGAATATTATAGATTCTGTATCAACCTTTATAGCTTATAAGTATGATTTAGTTCAAAATGTTTCTTCTTGGTTATTAGGTGATTTTTCCATGATTATAAAAGGAAGATATGAACTTTTATACATAAGCATACCATTAGTTTTAATAGCTTTTATTTATGCTAATAAATTTACTATTGCAGGCATGGGTGAAGAATTTTCTAAAAATTTAGGTCTTAACTATAAAAAATTAGTGAACTTAGGAATTGTTTTAGTAGCATTAATTTCTTCTTTAGTAATTATAACAGTTGGGAAAATACCATTTCTTGGACTGGTAGTTCCTAATATAGTCACTATTTTCTTAGGGGACAACATGAAAAATAATATAGGGCAAACAGCTTTGTTTGGTGCAGTATTTCTTCTCATCTGTGACATATTGGGAAGGCTTATAGTTTATCCATATGAAATTTCTATAAGTCTTACAGTTGGAGTAATAGGAAGCATTATATTCCTATACTTAGTTTTAAGGAGGAATAAATCATGACAAAGAAATTAAAACTGCTTGCAGTATTATCAGCTACTTCTTTAATTTTAATTGCATTATTCATATTAATTGGAGTTGATTTAAACAACTATAGTTATTTTTTATCTAAAAGAATCCCAAAAGTTTTAGCAATCATTGTAACTGGTATATCAATAGCATTTTCATCAACCATATTTCAAACAGTTACAAATAACCGTATTTTAACGCCCAGCGTTCTTGGATTGGATTCTCTTTATTTACTTGTACAAACAATAGTTATTTTTACTCTTGGTTCAAGTAGCCAATTTGTTGGTGATAAAAATATAAATTTTATAGTTTCAGTTTCTTTAATGTTAGTTTTTTCAGGAATTTTATTTAAATTTCTATTTAATAAAGAAAAAAATAATATAATGACGCTTTTGTTAGTTGGTATGATATTTGGCACATTGTTTCAAAGTTTTTCATCATTTATGCAGATGGTAATTGATCCAAATGAGTTTCTTCATGTCCAGGATAAAATGTTCGCAAGTTTTAATAACATTAATACAAAAATACTAACTTTGTCTTCAGGTATTGTAATATTAATTATTTTGTATACATTTAAGTATTATAGCATATTGGATGTAATTTCATTAGGTAAAGAACATTCAATTAATTTAGGAGTTAATCATAACAAGGTAGTTAAAATAATGCTTTTTTTAGTATCAGTGCTTGTGTCAATTTCAACCGCATTAGTGGGACCAATAACATTTTTAGGACTTTTAGCGGTAAATTTATCAAGGGAAATGTTAAAAACTTATGAACACAAAATTCTATTTGTATCTTCAAGTTTAATAAGCATAATTTCATTAGTTGGAGGTCAATTGTTTGTTGAAAGAATATTAAATTTTGGAACACCTATTAGTGTAATCATTAATTTTATAGGAGGAATTTATTTCGTATATTTATTGTTAAAGGAGAATATAGCATGATTGAAATAAAAAATGTAAGTAAAAATTATAATGATAAAAATGTAGTTGATGATGTATCAACAATTATAAGAAAAGGTAAAATCACATCATTTATAGGGCCAAATGGAGCTGGAAAAAGCACTTTATTATCCATAATCATCAGGATTCTTCCTAAGCAAGGTGGAGAAATTCTTATTGAAGGTAAAAATTTAGAAAAATGGAATAACATTGAATTGGCAAAAAAAATATCCATTTTAAAACAATCAAATGATATAAATATTAGATTAACAGTAAGAGAATTAGTGAGCTTTGGGAGATTTCCATACAGTCAAGGCAAATTGACAAAAGAGGATAAAAAATATATTGATGATTCCATAGATTATATGAAACTAAAAGATATGGAAAATAAATATCTTGATGAGTTAAGCGGAGGGCAAAGACAAAGGGCTTATATTGCCATGGTTTTAGCTCAAAATACGGAATATATTCTTCTTGATGAACCATTAAACAACCTGGACATGAAACATTCAGTGGAAATAATGAAAATATTAAGGAAACTTGTTGATGAATTAGGAAAGACAATAGCAATTGTAATTCATGATATAAATTTTGCTTCCTGTTATTCTGATTATATAGTTGCTTTGAAAGAAGGGAAAAAGGTAGAGGATGGGCCTTCCGAAAAAATAATTAATAAAAAAAAGCTTGAAGAATTGTATGACATGAATTTTACCATATCAGAAATAAACAACATGAAATTGTGTGTTTATTACTAATAAACTAAACTAAAACAATTAAGCTGCTATTCACAAAACAGCGTATGAAATAATAGATAGTTAAATAAAAATACAAAAATAAAAAAATAAAATATGAAAGAGGAATAAAATGAAATTAAAAAAATTAGCTTTAACATTAACAGTAGCTTTATCTACTTTTGCACTTGCAGCATGTAGCCAAAATACAAAAGTAAAAAATCTTGAAGTATCAGAAAAATCAGAAGTACCAAAAGATATTACAATAACTCACGAAATAGATGAAGTAACATTAAATGTTAATCCAGAAAAAATAATAGTATTTGATTACGGAGTTTTAGATTCGCTTGATGCTTTAGGTGAAGAAGTAATAGGTTTGCCAAAATCTAATATTCCGACACATTTGGATAAATATAATGATGAAAAATATGAAGATGTTGGAACATTAAAGGAACCTAATTTTGAAAAAATATATGAACTTAAACCCGATGTAATTTTTATTTCAACAAGACAAAAGGATTTATACGAACAGTTTAAAGAAATTGCTCCAACTATTTATGTTCCTTTATATGGAGAAAAGTACTTACAATCATTTAAAGATAATATGAATATAATAGGAAAGATATTTAATAAAGAAAATGAAGTAAAAGAAGAAATTCTGAAAATTGAAACAGCATCTAATGAATTAAATGACCAAGTAAAATCAAGTGGTAAAAATGCATTGTTTATAATGGCAGATGAAGGCAGCATGAGTGCATATGGCCTTGGTTCTCGTTTTGGAATAATTCACGATCAATTTGGATTTATTCCAGTAGATGAAAAAATTGACACAAGCACACATGGTCAAAAAATATCTTTTGAATATATAGTAGAGAAAAACCCAGACTATATTTTTATAATAGATAGAGGAGCAGTTACTTCTAATGGAAATTTATCTGCAGAAAATTTAATGAATAATGACATGATGAAAAAAACTGCTGCTTTTGAAAATGATAATATTGTATATTTAGATTCTCATATATGGTATGTTGCAACAGGTGGAATAAACGGAACAATGAAAATGATTGAAGAAGTAAAAGCAAGTGTGAATTAAAGCAATTGGAAAGGAAAATCTATGAGTATTGTAATAGTCGGTGGGCATGATAGAATGGTATGCACATATAAAGATATATGTAAGCAATATAACTGCAAAGCAAAAGTTTTTACACAAATGCAACAAAATATGAAAAGCGTTATTGGTAAACCAGATATTCTCATTTTATTTACAAATACTGTTTCGCATCAAATGGTAAGCAATGCTTTAAAAAATGGGGAAAAGTTAGGTGCCAAAATTGTACGTTCACACAGCAGCAGCGGAAGTGCATTAAAAAATATATTAATAGAGCATTGTATGAATTAATAATATTGTATAATTTTTTAGTTAAAAAGTTTAGTGAAAAAGGCTGATAAAAGGATGTTGAGTCAATTATCAGCTTTTATTATGGTGAAACAAAGGAATAGAACTGTTTATTTTTCATTGTTCACCTTATTTTTAATTATTAATTTTTCACTATTGATTTTAATGTTTGGAGAAAATCTATGGCATATAAAGAAAGTATTTTAATGGCTACCGTAGTTTATACCTTGACAGACTATTTTTGATCTTTATGTGATACCGGAGTATCGTAATCAAGGAATTGAAGCACAATGAAGGAAACAAAAAACTACTCAAATTTGAGTAGTTTTTTTACTTTAAAACCTGCCTGTTGCAATTTGGACACCTATGGAAACAAAAACAACTAAAGTATCTATAATAAATCCAAGTATCATAGGTCTAAATCCAATCCGGCGAATATCTGAATAACTTGTTTTCAGACCTATTGCTGAAAGTGCAATTACCATACATAATTTAGAAGTTTTTGAAAGTATAGGAACTAATGTAACAGGAATGATATTTGTGCTTTGAAGAGCTACAATTAATAAAAACATAATTATAAAATATGGAAAAATTTTTTTCAAGTTTACAGGCACATGTCCATTTATACCACTTAACTTTGCTTCTTTTCTTTCGTTAATTAAAGAAAAAATTAAAACACATGGAATAATGAACAAGGTTCTCGTAAGTTTTACAATAACTGCTGTATTACCAGCAATGTCAGAAAAAGCATAGCCAGCTGCTACAACTGATGATGTATCATTAACTGCAGTTCCTACCCAAAGTCCATAACCCATATTGGACATTCCAAGAGCTATACCAATCCATGGGATTACTACAACCGTTAAAATGTCAAATATAAATGTAGAAGAAATAGCATATGCTATATCTTGATCTTCAGCTTTTATTACAGGCCCCACTGCTGCAACTGCTGAACCCCCGCAAATTGCTGTGCTTACAGAAAGCAGATTAGTTAATTTCCAATTCATCCCAAAAGTTTTACCTATTAAATTTCCAGCGCCAAAAGCTGTCACCATAGTAAATATCATAACAAAGAGTGAATATTTTCCGACATTTAGTACATCTGCAAAATTCATATTTACTCCCATGAGTATAATACCAGCACGAAGAAATATTTTTCCAGCAAATGATACTCCTGATTCAAATTGATTATATTTTTTTACTACAGGATTTAAAGCCATACCTACTAAAAGAGCCATAACAGTTGCTCCAATTATATTTCCTGAAATAAGGTTGCTTAGGTAAAAAGCAATAAATGCGACACATATGCTCAAAATAATTCCAGGTATTTTTTTGTTTGCGTCATTTAACATATATAACCTCCAAATATTTAATAACAACTTGATTTTATCATAAGTTTAAGATAAAATGTAATTATAAAAACTTATACTTTAATAAATTTAACTTATAGGACGGAATATGTTAGATAATAGAATAGAAACATTTTTAACGCTTTGTGAAACAAAGAATTATTCATTGACTGCAAGGAAACTTAGCATGACTCAGCCTGCTGTTTCTCAGCACATACAATATCTTGAGAATCATTATCAAATAAATTTAATATCTCAAAAAGGAAAGAATTTTGCTTTGACACAGGAAGGTAAGGCGCTACAACAATATGCTATGTCACTAAAGGCTAACTCTGAGCGAATTTTTCCACTCCTTCAACACATTAAGAATCAAAGTAAGCCACTTAATTTTGGGGCGACATTAACTATTGGTGAATACATAATTCCACCAATTTTATCTAAAATAATTTCTGAAGATCCCCAATTGCAAATATTAATGTTTGTAGAAAATACCCAGATTCTTCAAAAAATGTTATGGGATGGAAAAGTTGACTTTATACTTCTTGAAGGACATTTTAACAAAGAGCAATTTGAATCAAATTTAATTTCTAATGAACCATTTATTGCGGTTTGCTCACCAAAGAATAAAATAGCAGACAATATTACAGATCTTGATGATTTGTTAGAGCAGAATTTAATTTTACGGGAACAGGGAAGTGGTACACGTGATGTGCTAGAAAGAGCCCTATACAATCAAAATTTAAGTATAAAAAATTTTAAGCATAAAATTGAAATAGGTAACATGAATGCTATTAAAAATCTTTGCCATGAAAATATGGGTATCACTTTTATGTACAAGGAAGCAGTAAAAAATGAGTTATCTCAAGGATATTTGAAAGAAATTAGAATACGAAATTTTAGTGTTTCACACCCATTTAGTTTTGTCTATTTAAAAAACTGTCCAGATAAGGAACAGATTGAATATTGGTATGAAAAAATTAAATATAATGTTTTAAATAAACCATAAGGGGTAACTATTATATAAATAACAAAACAGGAGGTTTTATTATGCCACATTACATGGTTACTCATTCAAAACATATTTCAGAAGCATTTTTAAAAGAAACGGCTAAGGCGTTATCCGAAGCAGGTTATGTATGCAATAGAATTTATTGTGATTTTGAAGATAACAAATTTTTTAGTAACTGGGAAGCACCTTCTAAGAATGATATTGAGAATATTTTAACACAACTTGAAATATCTTTTGATGATATTTATCCCGTACATATTTTTGATATTGCAAAGGATGATTTTGATATTTATTCTCCTTTATAATTTAATTACTACAAAACAAGCATAATATATAACGTAGCAATTTAGTTTTATTTACTAATTTATATAATAGAGAGATGTATTTTTTGTAATAAAATACATCTCTTATTATTTAAATATTTTGAAGTATTTATGATAATGTAACTCAAAAATGATATAATATGGTATTCCATAAATAAACATTTAAATTAAATACTATAGGAGAATCTAATG
>DIVM01000357.1 GCA_002435835.1 Firmicutes bacterium UBA6132 | reverse complement strand
GACCGCTTCGGAAATCCTCCAAAGCAAGTTAATAATTTAATAAAAGTGTCTTATATTAAAACTCTTTGCCAAAAAATAAAAATAAAATCATTAACACAGGTCGGAAATATAGTCAACATAGAAATGAATGACAGCACTGACTTAAATACGAATTTAATAGGATTCTTATTGGATAATTTCAAAGATAAAATTGTATTTGATGTTTCTAAAGGACCTATTATTAAATATAAATTAGATGCTTTAGAACAAGATAAAATACTGAAGGATCTTGAAAATATGTTTGAAAAACTAAATAATTTTAAAGCAGAGTCAAAAGCACCTGCTCAGGAGGAAAAGAATGAAAAGAAGTAAAAAAATTATCAGCTTAATCTTGGTTTTATGCATAGCTTTTGCGGTATCAGCATGTTCTAAAGATTCAGGTTCAGATTTAATTAATCAAGAAGGAGTAATTGCTACAGTAAATGGAAAAGCTATTACTCAAGCAGAATATGATGAAAATTTAGCAGCGTATAAAAAGATGGTAGAAACTCAATATGGCGAAGGTGCTTGGGATATGGAAATATCTGAAGGAAAAACTATTGGAAGTTATTATGAAGATGGCGCTATAATGGACAATATGATTTTAGAGTTTGTTTTATTAGATGCAGCTGAAAAAGCTGGAATAAAAATAACTGATGAAGAACTTAAAACTCAACTTGATACTTATAAAAAGAATTTTGAATCAGATGATGAATATAAAAAATTCTTAGAATCAAACGGAATGACTGAAGAATATTTAACTGATGCAATAAAAAAAGAATATGTTATAAATCAATATATAAGTAAAGAAATAGAATCTTTACAACCAACTGATGAAGATCTAAAAAAATTGTTTGATGAAAATAAAATGGGTCAACAAGTTAGAGCAAGCCATATTTTATTAAATACTGAAGATGAAGCTAAAAAAGTTAAAGAAAGATTAGACAAAGGCGAAAAATTTGAAGATGTAGCAAAAGAAGTTTCAATTGACCCAAGTAAAGAAAACGGTGGAGATTTAGATTTCTTCTCATATTCAGATATGGTTAAACCATTTTCTGATGCAGCTTTTGCAATGGAAGTAGGTCAAATAAGCGATCCTGTTCAATCTGAATTTGGTTACCATGTAATTAAAGTAACTGATAAGAAAGTCGATGAAACTATAACTTTAGAAAGTACAAAAGAAAGCTTAGTAGAAAATTATAAAAACACAAAATATAATGAACTAATAGAAAACTTGAAAAATAGTGCAACTATTGAAAAAAAGGAAAAATAGATAAAGTAAGTAAAAAAGTAATTAATTGTAAATATCAGTAAAAAAATGTTGCTTAATGTTAAATTATACTATATAATACAAAAGCATTTCAGAATAATTTTTCCAAAAATATCCTAATTATATTAAGGATAAAATTCATTTAAATGCAAATAATAGAAATTATAGAAATAAAGATACAAATTATAAAGTGAATAATTCATTTTAATATAATTTATTTAAGCAACGGAGGAACGAATAATATGAAAGCAACAGGAATTGTCAGAAGAATTGACGATTTAGGAAGAGTAGTTATACCTAAAGAAATTAGAAGGACACTAAGAATTAGGGAAGGGGATCCTCTTGAAATTTTTACTGATAGAGAAGGTGAAATAATTCTTAAAAAATATTCTCCTATTGGTGAATTAACAGAATTTTCAGGCGAATATGTTGAATCACTTTTTGAAACTACAAGACATACAGCGATAATAACTGATAGAGATGGCGTAATTGCAGTATCAGGAAGTTCTAAAAAAGACTATACTGAAAAAAGACTTAGTCCAGAACTTGAAAAAATCATTGAAAGTAGGGAAGTATACCTTGCTTTTGGAAATACTAAACCAATTAGAATTACGGCTAATGAATTCAGCCCAGATAGCTATACTGCTCAAGTTATCGCGCCAATTTTAGTACATGGAGATCCTATTGGATCAGTTATGCTTCTTTCAAAAGAGAAAAATGCAAAAATGGGTGAAATTGAAGAAAAACTTGTAAAAACTGCATGCTCATTTTTATCAAGACAAATGGAAAACTAATTAATAAAGATAAAAAATAAGATAATATTTAAAAAAGATAAAAAGATGATTCTAATTATAGATTCATCTTTTTTGTTAGTACAAAATAATAAAAAATTTAAGTATATCATTTTAATAAATATAAATAATAACATAATAGTTGAAATAGTGTATTGTAGATTAAAAATAACACAAATAATAGTTTAATTTAAATTTTCTGTGGTATATATAATAATATCGAATACATAGAAATGAGGCAAATATATGAACATAAGATTTTTAGGCGGAGTAAAAGGTGTTACAGGTTCATGTCATTTAATTGAATTTAAGGATAAAAAAATATTGCTTGATTGCGGAATGTTTCAGGGAAAGGATGAAGATTTAAATTTAGAAGAGTTTGAAATTAATCCTTCTGAAGTTGATTATCTTTTTTTAAGCCACAGTCATATAGATCACAGCGGAAGAATTCCTTTATTAGTTAAAAGAGGTTTTAAAGGCATAATATACTCAACAAAACCGGCATATGAATTATGTCAAATAATGTTAGTTGATAGTGCCCACATTCAAGAAACAGAAGCTGAATGGAAAAATAAAAAAGCTAAGCGAACAGGAAGAGCTTTAGTAGAGCCGATGTATACACAACAAGATGCGATGGATTCATTCAAATATTTTAAACCTGTATTATATGAACAATTAATAGATGTAAATGAAACTATAACAATTTGTTTTAAAGATGCAGGACATATTTTAGGTTCCGCTATAATTGAAATGTGGTTTAAGGATGACGATAATACAATGAAACTTGTTTTTTCTGGGGATTTAGGAATGGATGGTGAGCCATTGTTAAAAGATCCTTATATTATAGATAAAGCAGATTATTTAATTATGGAAGCAACTTATGGAAATAGAATTCATCAAAATGTAGAACAACGTACTGAAGAATTAATAGAAATAATATTAAAAACAATTAAAAGAGGCGGCAATGTTATAATACCTTCATTTGCTGTAGGAAGAACACAACAATTAATATATGAATTAAATAAATATTATGATAAGAAATGCAAAATAAATGGTTCTGAAAATCTTTTAAGCAAAATACATGTTTATGTTGATAGTCCACTTGCTACTAAAGCAACAGAAATATTTAAGCAAAATGTTAATGTGTTTGATGAAGAAGCTAAAGAATTCTTATTTAATGGTGATCATCCTTTACAATTTGAAAATTTACATTTTACACAATCTGCTGAAGAATCAAAAGAATTAAATATATCAAGAGAACCTAAAGTTATAATTTCTGCTTCAGGTATGTGTGAAGCAGGTAGAATTAAACATCATTTAAAACATAATCTTTGGAGAAAAGAATCAAGTATTGTTTTTGTTGGTTATCAAGCAGAGGGAACTTTGGGCAGGAAAATTGTTGAAGGTGAAAAAATAGTGAAAGTTTTGGGAGAAGAAATACGTGTAGCTGCAGAAATTCATAATCTTGAAGGTTTTTCAGGCCATGCTGATAAATTAGCTTTAATTAAATGGCTTAAAGGATTTAAAGAAAAGCCAAAAAAAGTTTTTGTAGTACATGGAGAAGCACAATCAAAAGTAGATTTTGCTGCTGAAATTACCAAAGAGTTAGGCATAAATGCTATTGTACCTGTTTATGACCATTTATACACTATTAAAACATATAAAGAAAATGAAGAAAAAACAGAAGACACAGAAGACATAGTATCAGAAGTTGAAGAGATAGCATTAGATGTTTCGCCAAATAAAATGTCAGACAATTTACTAAGTGATACTGAAAAATTAAAAAATGTATTTAATGAAGCTATAATCTCAGCAGAAAAATATTTAAATAAAGAATCATTAAGTTTAGAAGATTATAAAAAAATTAAAAACCGTATACTTGAATTAGAACAGGATATTATAAGTCTAACATCAATGAGTATTAATAATAAGTAAAGAAGTGGCATATGCCACTTCTTTTTTTGAAGAATTATTAGTAAAAATCAATTATAATCGAATTAATAAATCATATGTTATCGCATGGTTCGTGATAACACGAACTATTTTCGAAAAAATTTATAATTTCACACAGAATTTGTTGACAAAGGTTATTAAGTTTGCTATTATAAATTTAAGTTAAGAATAATTTGTATTCCAAAAAGGAAGGTTAATTATGAATTTTGATGTAAAAAGAGTTTATGTAGAAAAAAGAGAAGGTTTTAACACTGAAGCATTAAATTTGCTACATAATTTTAAAGATAATTTAAAATTACAGAATTTAAAAAATGTTAGAATTTTAAACAGATATGATGTGTCACATATAAGCTTGGATGATTTTGAAAAAGCTGTAACAACTGTATTTTCAGAGCCAAACCAAGATTTTATATATAGAGAAAATTTTGATGAATTGCATTCGTCAAAATTTAAGATTTTTGCAGTTGAATTTTTACCTGGACAATATGATCAAAGAGCAGATTCAGCAGCACAATGCATTCAAATTGTAACTAAAAAACAAAAATCACCAGTGAAATATGCAAGAGTAATATTGCTTGAAGGTGATTTAAATGAAGTTGAATTAAAAAAAATTAAAGAATACTACATTAATACAGTAGATTCAAGGGAAGCAGATTTATTAAAGCCAGAAACGCTTGACGAAAATTTTCCTGAACCTGCTGATGTTGAAATGGTTGAAAATTTTATAAACAAATCTAAAGAAGAATTACAGGATTACTGTATGAAAATGGGTCTTGCCATGAGTTCTGAGGATTTGTTTTTCTGTCAGCAATATTTTAAAGAAATGGAAAAAAGAAATCCAACTCTAACAGAAATAAAAGTAATTGATACTTATTGGTCAGATCATTGCAGGCACACTACATTTGCTACAGTAATAAATAATGTTGAGTTTGAAGAAGGAAAAATTTCAGAAGAAATTAAAAACACTTTTAATACTTATTTAAACTCAAGAAAATTTGTTTATGAAAAAAGAGAAAAAGATATAAACTTAATGGATTTAGCAACTATTGGTGCTAAGGAATTAAGAAAACTTGGACTACTTGATGATTTAGAAATATCTGATGAAGTAAATGCATGTAGTGTAGAAATAAATGTTGATGTGAATGGTCAAGATGAAAAATGGCTTTTACAGTTTAAAAATGAAACTCATAACCATCCAACAGAAATTGAACCTTTTGGAGGAGCAGCTACTTGCCTTGGGGGAGCTATTAGAGATCCTTTATCAGGACGTAGCTATGTTTATCAGGCTATGAGAATTACAGGAAGCGCAGACCCAACACAAAGTATAGATGAAACTATACCAGGAAAACTTCCACAAAGAAAAATTTCAACTGAAGCAGCTGCAGGATATAGTTCTTATGGAAATCAAATAGGTCTTTCAACAGGTAAAGTTGTTGAAATATATCACCCTGATTATGTTGCAAAAAGAATGGAAATAGGCGCAGTTATCGCAGCAGCTCCAAAAGAAAATGTAATAAGAGAAACTCCTGAAAAAGGAGATATGATAATTTTATTAGGTGGAAGAACTGGAAGGGATGGTTGTGGCGGTGCTACAGGCTCTTCAAAAGAACATACTGAAGAATCTATAGTTTTATGCGGTTCTGAAGTACAAAAGGGAAATGCCCCTACTGAAAGAAAAATTCAAAGACTTTTTAGAAACTCCGAAGCTTGTAAATTAATAAAAAAATCAAATGATTTTGGTGCAGGTGGTGTTTCAGTAGCAATAGGAGAATTAGCTGAAAGTTTAAACATAAATCTTGATTTAGTACCTAAAAAATATGAAGGACTTGATGGAACTGAACTTGCTATTTCAGAATCACAAGAAAGAATGGCTGTTGTAGTTAGAAAAAGTGATGTTGAAAAATTTATAAAACTTGCTAATGTCGAAAATCTCGAAGCAGTATGTGTTGCTGAAGTGACAGATGACAAAAGGCTTAAAATGACTTGGCGAGGAAAAACAATTTTAGATTTAAGCAGAGAATTCCTTGATACAAACGGTGTAAAGCAACATGTAAATGCAATTATAAAAGAACCTAATAATATAAATATAAATATAAATGAAGAAACATTCAAATCATTTAAAAGTAATGATTTGAAAAGTATGTGGATTGAAAATTTAAAAGATTTAAATGTAGCAAGTCAAAAGGGAATGGTTGAAAGATTTGATTCGACAGTTGGGGCAGGAACAGTGCTCATGCCTTTTGGAGGAAAAACACAACTAACTCCAACTGAAGGAATGGTTGCTAAAATACCTGTTTTAAATGGAGTAACAAATACTTGTTCTTTAATGGCTCATGGATTTGATCCTTATTTGTCTACTTTAAGTCCATACCATGGAGCCATGTATGCAGTTATACATTCTGTTGTAAAAATAGTTGCAATGGGAGGTAAATATGAAAACATCAGGCTTACATTTCAAGAATATTTTGAAAAGTTAAATAATGAACCTGAAAGATGGGGAAAACCACTAAGTGCATTATTAGGCGCGTTTAAAGTTCAACATGAACTTCAAATACCAGCTATAGGTGGAAAAGATAGTATGTCTGGAACATTTAAGGATTTAAACGTTCCTCCTACTTTAGTAAGTTTTGCAGTAGCAACGGATCATGTTAGAAATATTATTTCTCCAGAATTTAAAAATGCTAACAGCAAAGTGCTTTTAGTTACTATTAAGAAAAATGAAAATAACATACCTGATTTTGAAGAAATGAAAGTAAAATATGATGCTATTAGTGATGCTATAAAAAACAGAAAAGTAAAAAGTGCTCACACTGTAGGTCATGGGGGTATTGCAGCAGCTATAAGTAAAATGAGTTTTGGAAATAATATAGGGTTTAAAGCGGAAAATAATTTATCATTAGATTCTCAAACATGGTTTTCGCCAAATTATGGAGATATAATCCTTGAAGTAGAAGATGCATTAGCTTTAGATAAAATAGAATTTACATTACTTGGCAATACTACAAATGAAAATACAATTGATATAAATGAAAATATCATAATATCAATTGATGAAATGAAAAACACATGGATAGAACCTTTTAATACAATTTATCCTGTTAAAT
>DIVM01000020.1 GCA_002435835.1 Firmicutes bacterium UBA6132 | reverse complement strand
CAGAAAAATGATGGAAGGTTTATCAGGTGCTTATCCAAGAGCATGTTATAAAGGAATGGGGTACACTGATAAAGACATAAAAAAACCACTTATAGGAATTGTAAATTCATGGACAGAATCAAATCCTGGTCATTTTCATTTAAGACAATTAAGCCAAAAGGTGAAAGATGGTATTTGGGCAAATGGTGGTATGCCAGTTGAGTTCAATACTATAGCACCTTGTGATGGAATTGCGCAAGGACAAGGAATGCACAGCATATTGCCAAGCAGGGATATAATATGGGCATCAATAGAACTTATGGTAGAAGCTAATCAATTTGATGGTCTGGTAATGCTTTGTTCATGTGACAAAATAGTTCCAGGAATGATGATGGCAGCAGCATCATTAGATTTACCTGTTATATTTGTACCAGGTGGCCCAATGGAACCATATATACATGATGATGGTAAAAATTATGTTTTAAGTGATGTTAAAGAAGCAATGGGAAGATATTCATCGGGGGAAATTGATGAAGCGGAATTCAATAAAATAGAATCAAACACATGTCAATCATGTGGAGCATGTGGTATGATGGGAACGGCAAATACTATGAGTACAGTTCTTGAAGCTATGGGACTTACATTACCTGGAGGTGGAACAATTAGTGCAGTTTCATCAGAAAGAATGAGACTTGCAATGGAAACGGGCGAAAGAATAGTTGATATGGTAAGAGAAGATCTTAATTCTAACAAAATTATTAATGAAAAATGTATTAATAATGCAATTAAATACATTTTATCTATAGGCGGATCTACAAATACAATTTTACATATTCCTGCAATTGCAAAACAAGTAGGTATTACAATTACAATGGACGATTTCGACAGACTTAGCAAAACTACTCCATTAGTAACTAAATTTAAACCTGCATCTAAATATACGTTAAAAGATTACCATGATGCTGGAGGGGTTCAAGCAGTGTTAAAAACCATTGAACCTCTTCTTGATACAGATGTCTTAACAATAAGCGGTGTTACAATAGGAGAAAATCTTGCAAAATACAATATGAAAACTACAGATGTGATAAAACCTTTAAATTCACCATTAGCTGAAGAAGGAGGCATAGCTGTTCTTAAAGGAAACCTTGCTCCTAATGGTGCAGTTGTTAAACAAAGTGCTGTTTCTCCTCAAATGATGGTTCACAGAGGACCTGCAAGAGTAGTAAACAGTGAAGAAGAAGTTAGAGAATTATTGCTTGGCGGAACTGTAAAAGACGGCGATGTAATAGTAATTAAGTATGAAGGCCCTAAAGGCGGCCCTGGAATGAGAGAAATGTCAATACCAGCAGCTCTTCTTGTAGGAATGGGACTTGGAAATACTGTTGCTATGGTAACAGATGGAAGATACTCAGGAGCAACAAAAGGTCCATGTATTGGTTATGTAACTCCAGAAGCAGCAGATTCAGGACCAATTGCCATAGTTGAAGAAGGAGATATTATAAATATAGATATTCCTAACAGAAAACTTGACATAGAAATATCAGATGAAGAAATTGCTGAAAGACTTAAGAACTTCACATATGTACCAAATGACAGTGCAAAAGGCTTCTTAAAACTTTACAGAAAAATAGTCGACTCAGCAGATAGAGGCGCAACTATCATTTAGGAGGATATAATGTTAAAAAGAAGTTTAGTAATAAATCAAAAAGATAATGTTGCAGTTTTGCTTCAGCCAGGAGAAATGGGCGATATAGTTAAAGTAGGAAATGAGGAAATTGTATTAAAGGAATTTGTTGATTTTGGTCACAAAGTAGCAATCGAAGATTTTAAAGCTGAAGATGTTGTATATAAATATGGCGAAGATATAGGATATGCTATGGTAGATATTCCTGTAGGAACATGGATACATAATCATAATATGGGCTGCAGAAGAGGTAAATGATATGGAACAAAAAACTAAATTTATGGGGTATAAACGCTTAGACGGAAAAGTTGGAGTAAGAAATTATATAGGTATAATACCATCTGTATTTTGCGCAAACAGAGTAGCAGAGCTTATAGCTAAAGAGGTAGATGGAGCAATATTTTTAAAACATCCAGTTGGATGCAGTCAAGTAGGAGAAGACCTTGAAATAACTTGTAGAACTCTTATTTCTATGGGTAACCATCCAAATATTGCAGCTGTTCTGGTAGTAGGTCTTGGTTGTGAGAGATTTACACCGGATGAATTTGTTGAAGGTGTAAAAAAATCAGGAAAGCATGTTGAAAAAGTTGTAATTCAAGATGAAGGAAACACTTCAAAAACTATTGAAAAAGGTATAATGATTGCTAAAGCAATGGCAGAAGAAGTTAAAAACTTGGAAAAAGTAGAATGTGACGTTTCTGATTTAATTATAGGAGTTAAATGCGGTGGTACGGATGCAACATCAG
Organism: Firmicutes bacterium UBA6132; assembly: GCA_002435835.1. The sequence goes on along the minus strand of DIVM01000020.1, from coordinate 3,093 downwards.
GTTTAGCAGCAAATCCAGCAGTTGGAATAATGGCAGATACAGTTGTAAATAATGGAGGAAGCATTATATTTTCCGAAGTTACAGAACTCCTTGGTACTGAACATATACTTTCTAAAAGAGCTATAAATGAAGAAATAGGGCAAAAAGTCACAGACACAATTTTAAATATGGAAGATAAGCTAAGAAGAATCGGTACTAATCCTAAATTTGCTAAGAGAGGCGCTTTGATCTCAACAGGTAATTTCGATGGAGGAGTAAGTTCTGTAGTTGAAAAAGCTTTGGGAGGAATATATAAATCAGGTCATGGTAAAATAACTAACGTTTTAGAATATGCAACATGTCCTATTGAAAATGAAAAAGGAGTTTTTTTGATGGATTCTCCTGGTCATGACGGTGAAGTTGTAACGGGTATGGTTGGAGGTGGTGCACAGATAATTGCTTTCACATCAGGAAGAGGTACTCCTACTGGATTCCCATTTGTTCCAGTTATAAAAATAACAGGCAATGACAAAACATTTATCAAAATGGAAGAAAATATTGACATTAATGCAGGGGACATAATTGAAAAGGGAGTTTCTTTAGAAGAAAAAGGAAACGAGATTTTTGAAAAAGTAATTGAAGTTGCAGATGGAGAAATGACAAAAGCTGAATTGTTTAATGGTGATGAATTATTCTGCGTAACAAGAGTTTAATAATTTTTAATCATACATAATTACTCCCTAAGGCTTGATCTAAGGGAGTAATTAATATATAAGGGTAATATTCAAAATTATGTATGTGGAGGATAATATGAGTTTTATAGAAGACACACTAAGAGATATTCCACTTCCTAAAATAGTTAAAGCAGAACAACAATTTAATCCAGATTATTTGACAAACATAGAAGAATATATTATAGAAAACTTAAAAAATGTTGACGGATATAAAAACATTAAACCAGGACAAACAATAGCTGTAACTGGTGGCAGCAGAGGTATTAATGCAATTGATATAATCACTAAGGCAATATGTGATATGGTTAAAGAAAAAGGAGCACATCCATTTATAGTTCCTGCAATGGGAAGCCATGGCGGAGCAACAGCAAAAGGACAAATAGAAATGCTGGAAACCATAGGAATTACAGAAGAAACAATGGGTGTACCTATAAAGTCATCTATGGAAGTTGTGCAAATAGGTGAAATATTAGATGGAAGGCCAGTTTATTTAGACAAGTACGCCAATGAAGCAGATGGAATAATATTAATCAACAGAGTAAAAGCCCATACTTCCTTTAGAGGTGATTATGAAAGTGGTTTGATGAAAATGATGGCAATAGGTCTTGGAAAACAGATGGGTGCTCAAAATTATCATAAAACAGGATTTAAATTAATGCCTGAAATTGTTGAAAGAGTTGGTTTAGAAGTACTTAAAAAGAAAAATATATGTTTTGGCGCAGCTATTATTGAAAATAGCTACGGAAAAGTTTCTGAAATATCATTACTTAATGCAGCTGAAATTCCTGTAGAAGAAAAGAAACTTTTAATAAAAGCGAATGAACTTATGCCTAAACTTTTTTTCAAACAAGCAGATGTGCTTATTGTAAAAAAAATAGGCAAAGAAATTAGCGGAACAGGTATGGACTCAAATGTAACTGGAAGATTTAACAATGAACATTTCAAAGGAGACATCACTATAACAAAAATTTCAGCACTTGATGTAACAGAAAAGAGCCATGGAAATTGTAACGGTATAGGGTTAGCTGACTTTACTACAAAAAGACTTTTTAACAAAATGGATTTATCAATGACATATCCAAATGCACTTACGGCTACAACAGTTGTAACTGTAAAAATACCTATGATTTTAGATACAGATAAAATGGCTGTACAAGCAGCAATAAAAACTTGTAATTTACCTGATTTAAGAAATTGCAGAATTGCCTTAATAGAAAATACAAAGAATATGAAAACTATTTATATTTCAGAAAATATGATAGATGAAGCTATGAATAATAATGTTAGAATTTTAAGCGAACCATTTGATATTCCTTTTGAAGATGATGGAAGCTTACAACTTGATTTTAATTAATAATAAAGATGCATCTTTATCAGATGCATCTTTATTGTGAACATCATAAAACCCCAATTAATTTCTCTATTAAAGAGGTATAAAATACACATATATAATTCCAACGTTTGCTATTTTTAAAAAGTCTTACGAAGGTGTGATATTTTAAGCCAATTTACATAATCTGCGAATTTATAGAATATTGAATATTTATTTTTTCTGTTATTTATATTTGGTACCTCCATTATACAAAAAAGGTTTATCCAATCTTTTATCAAAAGCATTATTTTTCTTTAACTCACTATGCCAAAGTGTATTGCTTAATCCTACTTTATCAACTAAATTAAGGATACTTAACATAAACTTTGATATCTGATATGGTTTACTCAACTTTCCTAAAATATCCTTATCAAAAGCATGAGTTTCTTCATATACCGTACCCAAATAGTTATAATTCAGTTGATTTGCTAAATCTGCAAAGTATGCTTCGACAAATTTTTCCTGTTCAGTTTCTAAAAATCCCGCTTGATAAACCCTATGTATTTACCTTTAGTTTTTGACGGTTCCATATGTTCAATAAACTTCATAACAATTCCAGGCATGGCATGAATATAATTATGTTATTATATATTTATAAAATTATACCATAGTGTATAAAGTAGTAAAGAAGTAATTTAGTATATAATTCAGTATATTTTTTAAGAATGGATTATCAGAAAGGCATCAGTACCTATGGTCAAGCATAGTATTTTATGCGTAAGTGATTAAATCACTGATTTGTTATCATATATTTGATAATATAGAAAATAAAAATGGAATTCAGTAAAAAAATAGAAAAATTATTTTTTAAGGGAGTTAAATATGGGTAAAATTATAGCAGGTGTTTTAATAGGTGGTTTTTTAGGTTTTATTTATTATAAAGTTGTTGGATGTTCTACTGGTACTTGCCCAATAACATCAAAGCCATTGAATACAATTTTGTATGGAGCTGTTATGGGTCTATTGTTCACAATATAGTAAATAATTAAATTTGAAAAACATATAATA
>DIVM01000182.1 GCA_002435835.1 Firmicutes bacterium UBA6132 | reverse complement strand
GTTTTTTCAAATTAAAAATTTCCCTGTTCTAATATTCTTTTTTATACCAATAAATAAAAACAATTATACAACCGATAATATTACGTAACTATATACATTCCAGTTTTTTTATCTTTTAATTTTCTATTCATTCCTTTTCCAACTATTACATATTCTCCAGATTTTACTTTTTCTTTATTTCCTGAATTAAAAATAGCTGACAGAAGTAATCCTACAATGAGATGCATAATATTATCCTTTCTTTTTTTTTATTATTTTATATTTTCATATTTTCTTGCAAATATGCTTATTTCTTCATTGGTCATTTTATCTGGACAGGCGAAATATCTAATTCTTTTTCCCATGTTTTGAATGTTTATTTTATCTGAATCAGATAGAATTAAAATAATAGGTTCTTTTTCAGCATCATATATTTTATTGTTTATTATAACTTTCATTTTTATTTTCTTTCTAATAATGTTTTATTTATATCTTCATCCCAATTTCCACACGAATATTCATCATAATGATAATCTAATATATTTTCGCCATTTATTTCAAACCTATAATAAGACATTTCTTCCCAATCAAATTCATTTCTAAATGGATAATGTTCATCTTTTTCCATTGCTTCCTCTAATAAAATTTCATAAAATTCATTACAATATTTGTCTTCATCTATGTTTGTGTCTTCAAAATATATTTCAGAAAAATTCTCTAAATAAACATCTTCTAAATCTTCTTCTTCAAATATTGTTATTCTTTGTAGTAACCCTTTGTTATGAGACATTTCTGTTTTTTATTTTACTCCTTGTTCTCTTGCCAATACCAATAATGTTTTATATAATATAAATAATAATTTTTAATTATTTTCTAGTAAACCAGTATAGAACAAATAAACAATAAAATGAAAATAAAATCCATACTGGTTTACTAATAAGTATATTATCATGGATTTTATTTTTTGTCAAGAAGAAATTGGTTTTAAGAAAAAACTATCGTTATCCTTGACAACGATAAAACAGTATGATATATTATCTTTGGCTATAAAAAATAGTCAATAAAAATTTAAAAGGAGAGTGCATGGCAAATAAAGAAAGTCCATCTTATTTCGAAGAGGGATCAAGTTTAGAATATTTGAAATTATATAAAGATATGGTGAATCAATATGGATTACTTACCGCAGCAGTTTTTTCTGTAATAGCAAATTATTCTAAGCAAACAATGTCAGGAGACAAAAGGTGTTGCACTAAATCAGAAGTTGGAATAGGAAATGAATTACAGATGAGCTGGTCAGCGGTAAGAAAGTGCATTCAAATTCTTTTAGAAAATAACTTAATTGAAAAAGTAAATAAGAATGAAATTTGGGGAGATGAAAAATTAAATAGTGCTAACTGGTACAGACCTGTTGCTAAAGAAGTATATTTATTAAAAGATAAAAAGAAAAAATCATTTCCTAAATCAAATCATCAAAGACAACAATATCAAGTAAAAGGTCGAGAAAAAATTAAAAAAGATAAAAAGAAAAAAGAGGATAAAAAAGATCAAATTATAAAAAGTGTTGAAAAAAATATTGAAGAAATTGAAAAAATTTATGATGATACTTATGATGAAAATTCCTGGTAATCTCAAAAAGAATTGTTATTCTCGCTAACAAGCACTTGTTATTCTAAGTAACAATTCACTGTTATTTTAAATAACTATTCACTGTTATTTTAAACAACAGGACTTGTTGTCTAGAGTAACAATTATCTGTTATTTAAAATAACCTTTAAAAGAATATATTAAAAAAGAAGAAATATTAAAAGAACTCTTAAAGAGAGAAATAGTGTACACCAGTAAAATTGCTTACAAAAAATTTTTATATAGCCTACGGCGTTTACAACAAAATTATAAATAAAAAATAAAAAGAAAAAACATAGAGAAAGGAAAATGAATGGATGATGCTGATAATAAAAACACAGAAGATAAAAACGAAAGCAAAAATGAAAATAATACCAACAATGAATTTAATAATAAAGATATAAATAAAAATTTTGATCAGAATGACTTTTTGAATAATGTTTCAGAAGAACTAAAAGCAGAAATGAATTTACTAAAATATTATAGTGGAACTGGTAAAATGATTGGTGCTTTTTATTCTGGATTGTTGGAAGAGGTTAGTATGGATCTAGCAATAGAGTTTACTAAAGTTTTTATTGAGACTTACGTGAATAATTTGTTTAGAGGTCAGAAAGGATAAAGGTAAAGGATATGGAAAAAAATATAGGAAATATTAGTTTTGAAGATCTAATGGAATGTTATAATAAATTAAATGTTGTTAATCATGAATTTTTGGATAATGAATTTTCAAGTTATAAAATTATTGAAGATATAAATATGGTTGATATAAAAACTGATCTTATTCATAGAACCTGGAAAGAAAGATTATTCAATATTCCCTGGAAACCATGGATAAAAATTAAAGTTATTAAAAGAAAACTTCCTAAACAAGAGTTTCATATTATAAAAAATTTTACGGGTGAAAAAATTATTGTTTGCCATCCTTTTTTGGTTGAAAGATTAAAAAAATTGGCAACATTAAGTACTATAAATGGTAAATTTGATAATGAAATGTTTGAAAGATATTTGAGCTATTATAGTCAGATAAAAAATTAAAAATTATTATAAATTTATTATGAAAGTATGGTTATGAATAAAAATATTAATAAAAATAAAAATAAAAATAAAGAACAACAATATTGTCAATGTCTGTTACGCAAGAGAACCGGAAATGTTAGTATATTGGATGTTAGTTGGATACCTGTAGAGTATGGATTTGAAGGTAAGTGTTTAAAGTTTGGGAATTATGATATGAATAAAGCACACGGTATGAAAGTTATTTGGGATGATGGTTGGGTTGTTTTGAGAGTTTATGGGGTTAGGAGTGAGGAAGATATTATTAAGATGGATTGGGATTATAGGAAGTGGAGTGAAGTTGTTTTGGATTGAGTTTTGATTTGATTTAATTTGTTTTGTTTTGATTTGTTTTGTTTTGTTTTGATTTGTTGTTTAGGGGGATTTTTTATTTAACAGTTTTAGGCGTGATTTTTATTATTGTTATGTTTTTTATGATTTTTTTGATGGGTGTGAGTTGTTGTGTGGAATATTGTTAGTGGTTTTGTTGTAGGTTTTTATTGGTGTGAGAGGATTTAATGGGGGTTTTTGGGGATTTGTTGATGGGTTTTGTAGGGGGTGTGATGTGATGTGCTATACCCCATTTTAGAACATTTTTTCCATCAAATCACGTAAAATAGGCGGGATATGATCTACCGTAAAATATACCGGTACGCCTATATTACTTGTCATAATATATACATTATAGGCAGTATAAGGATGATTTAAAGGATTTTAAAGCGATCCTATCAATCAATGATATAAAATGACCTATCAATCAAGTTTGATACATCATCGACCTGGTATTGTCTCTCATTACTGTCTGTTGTTGTTGTGCTACAGCGTGACTATATAGCATTGTATAATGGTATACAATCCATTTTAAGCATGATTTAAAGGATTTTAAAGAGTTTATATAATGAATTGATATATAAAGACCTATTGGCTGTTAAAACGTCTTAGAATTGATTAAATGATGGTTGATTAACGAAAAATTGATAATAAAAATTAGATAAAAATTATCTATAATATCGGATAACATGCCAATTTTCTCCGAAGCACTTTAATCATTCAACATCAAATAATTCAACATCAAATAATTCAACATCAAATAATACGACATCGAACTATTTAACATCGAAACATTTAACATCAAACAATACTCCATCAAATTATATTATATATAATAATTAACTTAACTTAATAATACGACATCAAATCATTATACATCAAATAATATCATATCACATCATCATTACTTAACCTAACAACCACAACCACAACCACAACCACAACCA
>DIVM01000007.1 GCA_002435835.1 Firmicutes bacterium UBA6132 | reverse complement strand
CAAGTATATATGTCTAAGACTTTCACATAATGTTCTGCTCCACATATCTGAAGTGGTTCATTAATTGATATACATGTCCCTATTGCATTTGTACCAAAATGAAGCTCATTTCTGTTTGCTCCTTCACGAAATGCACTATGTTCGTTTGAATTACGTATTATATCCTCATCACCAATTACTTTTAAAACATATCCATTCTTATCACTTAAAGATACAGCAAAATTAGAACCTTTTACAAAGGAGTATATTTTTTCTATATAATGTGTCGCAACGGATAATAATATTTTATTTTCCTTCAACTTATCAGACAGTTCTTTTTCAGAAAGCACTTTTTTATTTAATATTAACGGATTAACACCGGCATTTCTTGACCTAATCCAAGATTGAAATATTACAGGTCTGATTATAGACTTGTCACATGTGCCATTAATGACAAAGTTTTCTTTTTCATGAGCCAATAAGGTATCGCTTTTAATAACTATCATTTGCAACTCCTACAATAAATTGGTGTACAAATATTATATTAAAAATAAACGATTATGTCAATTAAATAATCGATTATAAATTATATCTGAAGTTGTATTATTATTTGCACAACGTCACATGTGACAAAAATGACTTAATATTTAGCTTAAAGCTCCAAGTTTTGTTACATACTTAATCAACTAAATTAGATAATTTTAAAAAAATAATTAAAAAAATTAGCGAAATATAGACATATAAAAGATTATATCAATCGGATAATCGATTATACATTATCTTGGCATGAAATTTGCTTATTACAATTATACAATTTAAAAAATTAAATTTTACAATTAAAGGAGAATTAACATGGTTAAAGTTGGAGTAGTAGGTTATGGAACTATAGGACAAAGATTGGCAGATGGAGTTGCAGCTCAAGGTGATATGGAATTAGTAGGTGTTGCTGATGTTGATGTTACATTAGCTATAAGAGCATTAAAAGAAAAAGGAATGCCATATAAAATGTTTTTATCAATACCTGATAATAAAGAGAAATTTGAAAATGCAGGTATTCCTGTTTCGGGAACTCTTGAAGAATTAATACAAGCTTCTGATGTAATATTGGATGCAACAAGTGCTGGAATTGGAGCTAAAAATAAAGAATTGTATGCTAAATATAATAAAAAAGCAATATTCCAGGGCGGAGAAAAAAATTCAGTAGCTGATGTGTTTTTCCACGGATATGCAAATTACGAAGCTGGACTTGAAAAACAATTTTTGAAATTAACTTCTTGCAACACTACTGGATTAATAAGAACTGTTGACTGCTTTGACAAATTTGCAGGAGTAGAAAAAATAGCGATTACAATTATCAGACGTGTTGCAGACCCTGGAGATTATCACAGAGGACTTACAAATGCAATGCAGGTTGATAAGGCACCTTCTCATCAAGCTGTTGATTTAATGACTATTATGCCGCATATTGAAGCGACTGGCATACTTGTTCATGTACCTGTAACTCATGGACATATTATATCAGTTGTTGCTACACCAAAAAAAGAAATTACAAAAGAAGAATTAATTGAACAATTCAAAAAACATCCAAGAATAAGAGTGGTAAAACTTGCTGACGGATTCTTAGGCAATGCATCAATGTTCAAATATGCAAGAGATTTAGGAAATCCAAGAGGTGATATGTACGAAGTTGCAATATTTGAAGAAACAATAGTTAATTCAGGTAAAGATATAATGTTTGCAATCAATATACCTCAAGAAGCAGTTACTATTCCAGAAACTATTGATGGAATTCGAGCAGTTTTGAACATGCAAGGAACAACAGAAACTGCTACAGCAGAAACAAACAAATATTTAGGAATGGGGAAGTGGATGTAATATATGGTTAATATAAAATCAATTATGGATATGGATTATTTTAATAAAACAGTGCTTTTGCGTTTAGACATTAATACAACCATAGATCCTATAACTAAAAAAATTAAAAGCGAAAAAAGAATTGATATGAGTTTGCCGACAATTCAATATCTTCTTGATAAGGGAGCAAAAATTGCCATGATTGCTCATCAGGGGGATACACTGGACTATTTTAATCTAATTTCTATGGAAGAGCATGCTGAAAAGCTAACACAAAAATTAGGGAAAAAAGTTGAATATATAGATGATGTGTGCGGACCTGCTGCAATAGAAGCTGTAAAAAATCTAAAAATTGGTGATATGGTCTTATTAGGTAACTTAAGATATTTGACAGAAGAAGTTTCAACTTTTGAATCAGCTGTTAAAATGACAGCTGAAGAAATGACAAACACGTGGTTAGTGAGAAAGCTTGCTCCTATTTGCGATATTTATGTTAATGAAGCTTTTTCAGCAGCACATAGAAACAGCCCATCCATGTTTGCTTTCCAAGAAGTGTTGCCTACAGTTGGAGGATTCTTACTGTTTAATGAAATTGAAGCATTGACTAATGTTATGACAAATCCTCAAAAGCCATCAGTATTCGTTTTAGGAGGCCTTAAAATTTCTGATGCATTTGGAATGATGAAAACTGTGTTGGAAAATGGCTCTTGTGACAAAGTGTTAAGCGGCGGAGTTACAGGAAATATAATGCTCATTGCTGCAGGATATGATATAGGAGAAGCAAATATTAAATTTATAGAAGACCGTGGTTTAGATAGGTTTATAGAGCCTGCCAAAGAGTATTTATCTAAATTTGAAGATAAGATTTTATATCCTGTTGATTTAGCTTATGAAAACAATAATGAAAGATGCGAATGCAGCATAGATAATATTGTAAATAAGCCGTCACTTGATATAGGTCAAAAAACTATTGAAATATACAAAAATGAAATTATGAATGCCGGAACTATTTTTGTAAACGGACCTATGGGTGTTTATGAAAGCGAATTATTTGAAGACGGGACAAGAGCAGTTTGGCATGCAGTTTCTAATGCAAACGGCTATTCAGTAATTGGTGGCGGCGATACTATAAGTGCTGCTCAAAAATATATTGATTTAAAAGATGTTAGTTATGTGTGTACTGCCGGAGGTGCAATGGTAAATTTCTTATCCGGAAAAGAAATGCCTTTAATAAAAGCTATGAAAAAAGCATATTTAAAACAAAAATAACAGGAGATAGATATGAATTATAATGAAGAAGCTCTAAAAATGCATGAAGAATTCAAAGGTAAAATTGAAGTTAAAAGCAAAGTAAGAGTTGAAAACAGAGATGATTTAAGCACAGCATATACACCTGGGGTTGCAGAGCCTTGCAGAAAAATCCATGAAAATGTGGACAATGTCTACAAATACACTGCAAAAGGTAATTTAGTTGCTGTTTTATCAGATGGTTCTGCTGTGTTAGGGCTTGGCAATATAGGAGCTGAGGCTGCTATACCGGTAATGGAAGGTAAGGCAGTATTGTTTAAAAATTTTGCAAATGTTGATGCTTTTCCTATTTGCATAACAACTCAGGACACCGAAGAAATTATTAATTTTGCTAAAAACCTTGCACCTGTGTTTGGAGGAATTAATCTTGAAGATATACAAGCTCCAAAATGTTTTGAAATTGAAGATAGATTAAAAGAAGAGCTTGATATTCCTGTTTTTCATGATGACCAGCATGGAACTGCAGTTGTAGTGAGCGCAGCATTGATAAATGCCCTCAAAATAATTAAAAAACCACTGAATGAAATTAAAGTTGTTTTAAACGGACCGGGAGCAGCAGGCACAGCCATAATAAAAATGCTTTTATCATTAGGAGTTAAAGACATAATAGCTTGCGACAGCAAAGGAATAGTTGTAGAAGGCCGTGAGGGCGGATTAAATTCGCATAAAACAGAATTAGCTCAAATAACTAATAAAGATAAATTAAGCGGAAGTTTGAAAGATGCATTATCAGGTGCGGACGTATTTGTTGGAGTTTCAGCTCCAAATTCTGTTACAGAAGAAATGATTAAATCCATGAACAAAGATGCAATTATATTTGCAATGGCAAATCCAACACCTGAAATAATGCCTGATTTGGCAAAACAAGCAGGCGCTGCAATTATAGGCACAGGAAGATCTGATTTTCCAAATCAAATCAATAATGTATTAGCATTCCCTGGAATTTTCAGAGGTGCATTGGACGTGAGAGCAAAAAAAATAACTGAAGAAATGAAAGTGGCAGCAGCATATGCCATAGCATCTTTAATAAGCGAAGACGAGCTTTCAGCTGATTATATAATACCGAGCCCATTTGATAAAAGAGTTGCAGAAGCAGTAGCAAAAGCAGTTGCAAATGCATGGGAAAAAAGATAAATACAAAATTATGTTATACCAAGGAGGTTAAATAAAAAATGAAAATCAAAATCAAAGGTTATAGCAAAGAACAATTAACTCACTTTTATGAAATAATGTATAGAATGAGACGTTTTGAAGAAGAGGTATTTGAATTTTATAAAAAAGGCATGATGGCAGGCTTGGCTCATTTATACTTAGGAGAAGAAGCTGTTGCAACAGGAGTATGTGCAGCATTAAATGAAAATGATTATATTGGAAGCACTCACAGAGGCCATGGTCATTTAGTTGGCAGGGGTGCTGATTTAAATAAAATGATGGCAGAAATTTTAGGCAAAGCAACAGGGTATTCAAAGGGTAAAGGCGGTTCAATGCATATTATGGCTCTTGACAAAGGGATACTTGGCGCAAACGGCATTGTAGGAGGAGAAATTCCAATAGCTACAGGAGCTGCTTATTCAGCGAAATACAGAGGTACTGATCAAGTTGCAGTTTCTTTTTTTGGGGATTCTGCATCTAATGAAGGAACATTCCATGAAAGCATCAATATGGCATCCGCTTGGGATTTGCCTATAGTTTATGTTATCGAAAATAATTTATATGGTATATCTACGGATATAAGAGATGTAACAAATGTAGAAAATTTAGCTGACAGGGCATTTGGATATGGAATACCTGGAGTTGTAGTTGATGGTATGGACGTTATATCAGTATATGAAGCTGCTAAAACAGCAGTAGAAAGAGCAAGAGCAGGACAAGGTCCAACATTGATAGAATGCAAAACATACAGATGGCAGGGACACCATGTAGGGGATCCGGCAGAATACAGAACAAGAAAAAATCCTAATGAAAAAGCTGAATGGTATGAAAGATGTCCAATAAATTGTTTGAAAGATCAAATATTAAAAGGAAAAATAATCACAGAGAAAGAATTTGAAGAAATTGAAAGTAAAATAGAAAAAGAAATACAAGAAGCAGTTAAATTTGCTGCTGAAAGTCCATATCCGGAAATAACTGAATCATTTACAGATATATTTGCTTAAATAGTGTGGGAGGTTGAAAAAGAATGAGAAAATTAACATATAGAGATGCGGTAGTTGAAGTTTTAGATGAAGAAATGCAAAGAGATGACAGGGTATTGATTTTAGGTGAAGACGTAGGTTTTATAGGTGGTAACTTTAAAACATCAGTTGGCTTGTTGGATAAATATGGTGATTTAAGATGTAAGGATACTCCTATTTCTGAACAAGGTTTTGTTGGTATGGGAGTTGGAATGGCAATTACAGGTTTAAGACCTGTTGTGGAATTAATGTTTGGTGATTTTTTATTGGTTGCAGCAGATCAAGTTATTAACCAAGCTGCAAAAATCAGATATATGTCTGGCGGACAGGTTACAGTTCCAATGGTAATCAGATGTCCTTTAGGAGCGGGAAGATCATCAGCAGCACAACACTCACAAAGTATGCAAGCTTTAGTATCTCATTTTCCGGGACTTAAAGTTGTAGTTCCTTCAACAGCACAGGAACTTAAAGGTTTATTGATAACAGCTATTAGAGATGACAATCCAGTAATTGTTTTTGAACATAAAATGGAATACAGCAAAGAATTCATGGTGGATGATGTAATTGAACCAATACCTTTTGGTAAAGCAAATGTAGTAAGACAAGGCACTGACATCACCATAGCTGCAACTTCATCATTGGTAATGAGAAGCCAAGAAGCTGCAGAAAAATTAGAAAAAGAAGGAATATCAGTTGAAGTTATAGATTTAAGAACTATAGTACCTTTGGACAAAGAAACTATAATTGAATCAGTTAAGAAAACTGGAAAATTAATAGTTGCAGATGAAAGCCATGATTTTTGCGGTATATCAGCAGGAATTTCTGCAGAGGTAATGGATGATTTATTTTATTACCTGGATGCACCAATCGGCAGAGTTTCAACACCAAATGTACCGTTGCCATTTAGCCCAGCATTAGAATTTCCAATAATACCATCAAGAGACAAAATAGTTGCAAAAGTAAAAGAAATGGTTAAGTAGGAAGGTGAAAAAATGGCAGAAATAATTATAATGCCAAAATTAGGTTTTAACATGTCAGTGGGTAAACTTGTCAGATGGTACAAGGAAGAAGGAGACCAAGTGACTAAGGGAGAACCTGTTTTCGCAATAGAAACGGATAAAACAAATATAGACATAGAAGCAACCGGAGATGGAATTTTCAGAAAAAAATTCATCGATGAAGGTGATGAAGTTGATGTAACATTGCCAATAGCAATAGTTGCTGAAAAAGATGAAAAAATTGATGATTTAGTTGAAGAATGCTTAGCTAAATTAGGAAAAGAAGCAGCCTATTCATCTGAAGTTAAAGAAGAAGTTGTAGAAGTTAAAGCAACTGTATCTCAACAAATTAGTATAGCACCTGCTGACGGAAAAATTAAAATAACTCCAAGAGCAAGAAGAGTAGCTGCAGAAAAAGGCATTGATATATCAAAATTAAATATAGCAGGAACTGGTTATAAGGGCGGTATTAGTGAAGCTGATGTATTGGCATACATAGCTAACAACAAAACTAAAGCCTCTCCATTAGCAATGAAGCTTGCAGAATTAGAGGGAATTGATGTAAATGATATCAATGGAACTGGTGTAGGCGGAAAGATTCTTAAAAAAGATGTTGAATCTTTAATTAAAGCACCTGAAGCTGCTGCAGCTGTTCAACCTACTGCAGATTACAACGCTGCAATAATCAATGGAAAAGAAGTTATCGAAGTGGTTGATTACGCAGGTGTAAGAAAAATTATTGGAGACAGATTATCTCAAAGCAAATTTACTGCTCCTCATTTATATTTTACACAAAAAGTTAACCTTGAGAAATTGCTGAAATTTAGAAAAGATATAAATGATGCGCAGGACAGAAAGACTTCTGTTACAGATTATATTGCAAAGGCTGTAGTAAAAGCATTGCAAAAATATCCTGATATGAATTCATCATTGGAAGGACAAAAAATTATTAAATATAAAACTGTTAACTTGGGAATTGCAGTTGCTTCTCCAACAGGTTTAATAGTTCCTATAATTAAAAATGCTGAAAAAATGGATGTTGTAGAAATATCAAAAACATCAGCTCCTTTATTTGATAAAGCAAGAAATGGAAAACTTGTTCCTGAAGAATATACGGGTGGAACATTTACAATATCAAATTTGGGAATGTTTGGCATAGAAAACTTTACAGCAATTATAAATCCGCCAGAGTCTGGAATTTTAGCCATAAGTTCAACAAAGGATGAAGTTGTGGTTGAAGTTGATGATAATGGCATTAAGCAAATGGTTATAAGACCAATGATGAACATCACTTTATCTGTTGACCACAGAATAATCGATGGCCTTTTAGCAGCACAATTTGTTGGAGAAATTAAGAGTTTGTTAGAAAATCCGTTAGCGTTATTATTGAAATAAACTTAGGAGTGAACTGATATGGCAGAAATAATTATAATGCCTAAACTTGGTTTTAACATGTCAGTTGGAAAGCTTGTAAAATGGTACAAGAATGTAGGTGACAATGTAGTTAAAGGTGAACCGGTTTTTGCAATAGAAACAGACAAGACAAATATAGATATAGAAGCAACAACTGATGGAGTTTTCAGAAAAAAATTCATTGAAGAAGGCGACAGCCTTGATGTAACACTTCCAATAGCGATAATAGCTAATGCAGATGAAAATATTGATGCTGTAAAAGCAGAATGTTTAGTGAAACTTGGAAAAGAAGACACTAATACATCAGCTGTTGAAAAAGCACCTGTTCAAGAAGCAAAAGTTCAAGAGGTATCAAAAACTAAAGAATCTAAAGCTTTTGATTATGATGTTATTGTTATAGGCGGTGGTCCAGGAGGTTATGTAACAGCTATAAAAGCAGCTCAGCTTGGTAAAAAAACATTAATAATTGAAAAAGAACATTTTGGTGGAGTATGCTTAAACGAAGGCTGTATTCCTACAAAAACATTGTTAAGAAGTGCAGAAGCATTAAAAGAAGTAAAAGAAAGTGCAAAATTTGGTGTAATAGATGCTGATGTAAAAAATGCTAAATTGGATATGAAAAAGGTTCAAAACAGAAAAAATAAAGTAGTGAAGCAATTGGTAGGCGGAGTGGAAGGACTTCTAAAAGGAAACAAAGTTACAATTGTTAATGGCAATGGCAGTTTTGTAGACAAAAATACTGTTGAAGCAAACGGCAAAAAATATACTGCAGAAAATATAATTATTTCAACGGGCTCCAATGTAAAAATGCTGCCAATAAATGTAAGCGATAAAGCTAATGTCTTAACAAGCAAAGAAGCGCTAAATTTAGATTATGTTTTAGAAGATATGGTGATTATTGGCGGCGGTGTAATCGGAATTGAATTTGCATATTTCTTAAACAGCATTGGTACAAAAGTAACAGTAGTAGAATTTTTGGATAGAATTTTGCCAATGGTTGATACAGAAATTACTGACCAAGTGACTAAACTATTGACTAAATCAGGAATAAAAATATATACAAGCGCAAAAGTATATGAAATAAAAGATAATTCAGTGTTGTTTGAAAAGGACGGAAAAACAGTTGAAATTCCTACTTCATCAGTTTTAATGGCAGTGGGAAGACAAGCTAATACAGAAGGATTAAACCTCGAAGCTGTTGGAATAAAAACAGTTAGAGGAACAATAGAAACTAATTTAAAACTACAAACAAATGTACCTAATATTTATGCAATCGGTGATGTGAACGGTAAAGCAATGTTAGCACATACCGCATCAATGGAAGGAATAATAGCCATTGAAAATATTTGCGGTCATAATAAAGAAATGGATTACAGCAAAATTCCGAGTGCTATTTACATTCAGCCTGAAATTGCAAGTGTAGGTTTAACAGAAGAACAAGCAAGAGCACAGTATAAAAATGTAAAAGTAGGCAAATTCCCAATGCTTGCTAACGGAAAAGCAAAAGTTGCAGGCGAAGAAGATGGTATGATAAAAGTTATAACTGACGGGAACTTAGGAGAGATACTTGGAGTTCATATGTTCTGTATACATGCAACAGATATGATTGCAGAAGCAACAGTAGCAATGAATTTAGAAGCTACAGCACAAGAAGTTATAAATTCAATACATCCGCATCCAACTGTATCTGAATCCATACATGAAGCATTTCATGCTGCTGTGGATAAAGCAATACATTTTATGTAAATACTTGAACTGCTTAATGTTATGGAGGAAATATGGAGCTTAAATTAAAAAAAGACAAGGAATATGTACATGCTTTTATAAATGATAATTACAAAGTAAATACATTGCTGCCTAAAACACAAGAAAATAATTTAACTGAAGATTATATCATAAGAGAAGCCTTAAAAAATCCAATCGGTTCAAAACAATTAAATGAAATAGTTAAAGAAAACGAAAAGGTTGTAATTGTAACAAGTGATATTACAAGACCTGTAAAAAGCAAAACAATTCTTCCTTATATAATAGAAGAACTCAATAAAGCAAATGTTAAAAACGATAATATTACAATTGTGTTAGCGTTGGGCAGCCACAGAAATCACAGTGAAGAAGAAAAAAAGAGTTTAGTTGGTGAAGAAGTTTATAAAAAAATTAAAGTAATAGATTCAGATATGAATAACTGTAAGAATTTCGGAACTTGTAAAAACGGAACTCCCATAGATATTTTTACACCTGTGGCAGAAGCAGATAGGGTTGTATGTATCGGCAATGTAGAATTTCATTATTTTGCAGGTTACTCTGGGGGAGCTAAAGCCATAATGCCAGGGGTTTCCAGTCATAATGCAATCCAAGCAAATCATTCAAATATGGTTAAAGATGGAGCTCATGCAGGTAATCTTGACACAAATCCTGTAAGACAGGATATTGATGAAGTGGGTGAATATTTCAAAATTGATTTTATATTCAATGTGCTACAGTCATCTGATAAAACAATTGTTGGTGCTTTTGCAGGACATTATATAGATGCACATAGAGCAGCATGTGTAGAGCTCGATAAAATGTATAAAATTAATATTGAAGAAAAAGCCGATATAGTAATAGTATCTCCTGGAGGATATCCTAAAGACATCAACATTTATCAGGCTCAAAAGGCATTGGATAATGCTAAGCATGCTGTGAAAGACGGCGGTATAATTATATTATGTGCTTCTTGCAAAGAAGGTTTTGAAAATGCAATTTTTGAAAAATGGATGAATACTAAAACAAAGGAAGAAATGATTAAGGAAATAAAAGAACATTTTGTATTAGGCGGACATAAAGCAGCAGCAATTGCCATTACATTAATGAAATCTGAAATCTATATGGTAACTGATTACGATAAAGATATAATTGAACATATTGGGTTTAAATATTTTAATAATTTACAAAAAGCTATTAATAGTGCGGAAGCAAAAATAGGAGCAAAAGGGACTGTAATAGTAATGCCGTTAGGCGGAAGTACATTGCCCCGTTATAATGATGTGAATTTAAATCAATTGAATTAAATTATTCGTAATAACGCATGTTTTTTTAATCATGCGTTATTTTAAAAAATGTTAAAAAAATTTAAATGATAAAAAATAATTGTTGAAATATAATACATAATCGATTATAATATTCTTATAAAAGAAAACGTTATATATTTTAAAAAGATTGTGCTTTATCTTTATTTATAATCGTTATATTTATAAAAAATAGCGGGGGTAATATATGCATAACTTAAGAAAAATTTATCTCATACGACATTGCGAACCTCAGCTGCCTAATGGAGTTCCAATTTGTTTGGGAAAAAAGGATATTATTTTAAGCGATAATGGATTAAAAGAAGCGAATGAATTGAGAAAATATTTTTCTAAAATTAAATTAAGCTTAGCTTATACAAGCCCTCTTATGNNCAAAAAAAACAGCTGAAATTATAGCTAACAATAAATTAAATGTATCAATTAAAAATAATTTTTCTGAATTTAACATAGGAAAATGGGATGGAATGTCTTTTGCAGAAATAAAAGAGAAATATCCTCTTGAATATAAACTCAGGGGCGAGGACTTTGAACATTTCGTGGTTGAAGGCGGCGAAAGTATGTCAGACTGTCAAAAAAGAGCTTATGATGAGCTATTGGGTGCATTACAAGAGTCTTTTGGAGATATATTGATTGTTGCCCATGCTGGAGTCAACAGGACAATTATTTCTAAAATTTGCGGTATCAGCATAAAAGATAGTTTTGCATATAAACATGAATATGGCAGCATAAATGTTTTAACATATGATGGTAAAACATTTACAATCAATAAAATAGGTGCATCTGTTAATGATTTGAAAAATGAAAGGTCGTGTGAACATTGGGAAGAATTGTTGTATTCGGAGCTGGTCAAAGTGGAAGAATGATTGGAAAATTGCTTCATGGCACATGTGAATTAATAGCATATGCTGATAACAATTTTGTAAATCTTTCTGATACATTGGATGGTATAAAAATAATTTCGCCAAAAGAAGTATATGGTTTAAAACCTAATAAAATTATTATTTCGGTGTTAAATAAAGAAGCTGCAGAGCTAATAAAAGAGCAACTGATCAGTGAAGGAATAAATAAAAATGTTATATTGAATATAAATGAAATAAGAGATTTATTGGATGTAAGATTATCAACAATCAGATTGTTAGCTGAGGAAATAAAAAGTAAAAACATAGATGGCTGCATAGCAGAATTAGGAGTTTATAAAGGATATATTGCAAGGGAACTTAACACATTGTTTAAAGATAGAAAATTATATCTCTTTGATACATTTGAAGGATTTGATGATAGAGATCTAAGAACAGAAAATAAATACCAAAAAAGCAAATCTAAATACGGAAAATTCAGCGATACAAGTTTAGAAGATGTAAAAAGGGTATTGCCTTATCCGGAACAAGCTTTGTTTTATAAAGGATATTTTCCTGATAGTGTTTTTGGTTTAGAAGAAAAATTTGCGTTGGTGAGTTTGGATGCAGATTTGTATTTGCCAACATACAATGGTCTTAAATATTTTTATCCCCGATTAAGCAATGGTGGATATATATTGCTGCATGATTATAATAGCATACAATTTCCAAATGTAAAAAAGGCTGTTCAAGATTTTTCTAAAGAATCGGATATAAAAATAATTCCGCTTTGTGATTTGCACGGAAGTGCAGTGATTATGTAATGCAATAGGAGGAAATATGGAATTTTACAAAAAATTAAATGAATTTAATAAATCGAAGGAAAATATAGTTTTATCAATTTTATCCGGAGAAAAAATAGGTAACAAGCTATTATTATCAGGTGGGGAAAAAATATATACAAATGATGAAAACTATGATTGGGAAAGCATTATACCATATATTCCTGACAATAACAAAAGCCAAGTTATAAATGTTGACGGTGTAAAAATATATGCAGAATTTATCAGGCAAAGCTACCGTGTTGTTGTATGCGGTTCAGGCCATATATCAATTTCTATAATAAAAATGTGCAAGCTTCTTGATTTGCCTGTAACAGTAATTGATGACAGGATTAATTTTACTAATGATGCCATAAGAGCTGGTGCTGACAATGTAATATGCGAATCGTTTGAAAAAGCATTAAATGATATAAAAGGCGATAAGGGAACATTTTTTATAATTGTAACAAGAGGTCATAGATACGACCAAACATGTCTTCAAAAAATAATCGAAAAAGAAAATGCATACATAGGAATGATAGGCAGCAAGGTAAGAGTGAAAAAGGTATTGGACTATTTGGAAGATGAAGGTGTTTCAAAAGAAAAGTTAAATGAAGTTTATACTCCTATCGGTTTGAAAATCAGGGCTGAAACTCCGGCAGAAATTGCTGTTGCTATAATGGCCGAAATTATCGAAGTAAAAAATAAAGGAATCGGTTCAAGCACATTTTCTTCTGAACTTTTAAATGGAATATTGAATGATAATTATTCAGGAATTCCTAAAGCCTTAGTTACTATAGTTTCAAGAAAAGGATCAGCTCCAAGAGAAGTGGGAACAAAAATGATTGTTTTAAAAGACGGTACTATGATAGGAACAATCGGTGGAGGATGCGTAGAAGCAAATATCAGACAAACTGCTTTTTCGTGTATGGACAACAACAGTGTTAAACTTGTTAAAGTTGATATGACCGGAAAAGAAGCAGAAGATGACGGCATGGTTTGCGGAGGTGTAGTTGAATTATTTGTTGAACCAATAGATTAGGAGGTTTGTATGCATGATTATAAAATTGGTGCGGTAATTGTAGCTGGAGGATTATCTTCTCGAATGAATGATTTTAAACCTCTATTGCCAATTGTCAATAAATCTATGATAGGAACAACAATTAATAATTTCAAAAGTTTTGGGGTTGATGAAATTGTTGTAGTAACAGGTTACCGTTCAGAAGATATACAAATAAATTTAAAAGAAATTAATGTAGAATTTGTTAAAAATGAAAATTATCATAATACACATATGTTTGATTCAGTTTGTTTAGGATTAAATAAAGTAAAAAATAAAGTTGATTTCATATTTATTTCACCAGCTGATAGCCCATTTGTACAGCAGTTTACTTTAAATAAAATGATGGAAGAAATGATAAATTTAAATTACAATTTATTTCAACCATCCTATGAGGGGATAAATGGTCATCCGCTTTTGCTAAGAAAATCTTCTGTGAACAAAATATTATTCCATGATGGCACTAATGGGTTACAGGGGGCTATAGCCAATATGGGAACTGATTATAAAAATTTATCATTTGTTGATCCTGGAATTAAATTAGACGCAGATAATGCGAGCGAATATTTAAAACTATTAGAATACAATGAAATTAAAAATTGTCCTACCATTGAGCAATGTAAAAAAATTCAAGATTATTTCAGTATGACACCAGCAGTAAAAGCACATTGTAAAAAAGTAGCTTCAGTAGCTTTAAATATTTGTGATAATCTTAATAAGAATGGAATTAGTCTTAATAAAAATAAAGTGGTAGCAGCAAGCCTACTCCATGATATAGCAAAAGGAAAAGACAAGCATGCAGAGGTTGGTGCTTTGTGGCTAAAAGATATGGGTTATTATGAAATTTCTGATATAGTGAAAGAACATATGGAGCTAAAAGAAATTTCTAAAATTCCAAATGAAAAAGAAGTAGTATATTTAGCTGATAAATTAGTGAAAGGCGAGAAATTAGTATCAATTAAAGAAAGATTTTCTTTTAAAGAGGATATTTACAAGAATGATAATAATATTTCAAAAAACATAGATAAAAGAAAAGAACAAGCAAAGTTTTTGTATTATATGTTTTTAGAAAATGTAGGAATTCATGAATTGCAAGCAGATTATAGCTTATAAAATAAATTTAAAAAATATTAAAGGCAGGTTATAAGTTCCTTGCCTTTTAGGAGGAAGAAATGAAAATAGTTAAAACAGTAGATGCGGTTGGTCATATTTTATGTCATGATATAACTCAAATAATTAAAGATGTAAAAAAGGATGTTGTTTTTAAAAAAGGGCATGTAGTAAAAGAAGAAGATATTCCTGTTTTATTGTCAGTAGGAAAAGAAAATTTATATATTTGGGAAAAACAAGAAGGGATGCTTCATGAAAATGAAGCAGCTGAAATTCTTTATAATATATGCAAAAATGATTATATGAAGCCATCTTCTATTAAAGAAGGAAAAATCGAATTAATAGCAGATATGGACGGACTGTTTAAATTGGATGTTGAAAAACTATACAAATTAAACAGCCTCGGTGATATAATGATTGCAACAAGACATGGAAATACTGCAGTTAAAAAAGGGGACAAATTAGCAGGAACAAGAGTTATACCGTTACTTATAGAAGAAGAAAAAATGAAAGAGGCACAGGAAATTGGTGCTGGAAAACCGTTGATGGAAATAAAGCCATTTAAACATAAAAAAGTAGGAATAGTAACTACGGGCTCAGAAGTGTTCCATGGCAGAATAAAGGATACATTTGGACCTGTAGTTATGGCTAAATTTAAAGAATTTGATGCTGAAATATTAGGACAAACAATAGTCGATGACAATAAAGAAGGAATCACTCAGGCTATATTAAATTATATTGAAAATGGAGCGGATATAGTAGTTTGTACAGGAGGTATGAGCGTTGATCCTGATGACTGTACACCGGGGGCCATTAAGGACACAAAAGCAGAAATAATAACATACGGTGCGCCTGTTCTTCCAGGAGCAATGCTTTTAATATCATATTATAATTATAATGAAAAGAAAGTTCCTGTAATTGGTTTGC
The DNA here is from genome assembly GCA_002435835.1 of Firmicutes bacterium UBA6132. The sequence continues at coordinate 225 of DIVM01000007.1, read as the reverse complement.
CGGGATGTGTAATGTATTCTAAACGAACTATTTTTGATTTGATATTGCCAAGAATAATGGCAGATGACAATATTACTAAAAAGGATATTGACAAGCTGGGTCAGGGCGGGTTGTGTTTAAACTGTAAAGTTTGTACATATCCTAATTGTGGATTTGGCAAAGGTGTTTGATATTTGCATAATAATTAAATTTAAAACTATATTCAGTATAATAGCATTATATAAT
>DIVM01000215.1 GCA_002435835.1 Firmicutes bacterium UBA6132 | reverse complement strand
ATCCAGAAGAATGAAAATCGAAAGTTTAAACACATAGTTACCTCACAGTTTTGTTAGTGGTAAGGGTGCAAGATGGGGGCCAGGATGGGAGAGATGGGGGGAGATGTATGGACCTAAATAGGTTGTTCAAAGTTACTAAATTCTTATTGAGGATGTTTACGTTATTTCACACCAAAATAGTTTATAATCTCCCTTGTAATTATTACTTTTTTCTAAAAACTATAAAAATTTGATTGACTTAAGACAGGAAAAAAATGGAATTTGATCAAAATTATTATGAATCAAGTTGTGGAAAACCTTATCAACGAGATGATGAATGGTTATCTTTTTTTGGGAAAATTGCCAAAAAAATCAAAGATGAAATTGATCCAAAATCCGTTTTAGATGCTGGATGCGCTTTTGGTTTTCTAGTAGAAAAATTACGAGAAAACGATGTGGACGCATTCGGATGTGATGTTTCTGATTTTGCAATATCAAAAACCAACGAGTCAATAAAACCTTATTGTTGGGTTGCGTCATTATCTGAACCCATTACTAATAAGTATGATTTAATTGTATGTATTGAGGTTTTGGAACATATTCAAAAAGAAAATTCCGAAAAAGCTTTGAAAAACTTATGTGATGCAAGTGATGATATTCTCTTCTCGTCCACACCTTTTGATTACAAAGAAACAACGCACGTTAATGTTAATCCTCCAGACTATTGGAGTGAGCAATTTGCCAGATATGGTTTTTTCCGAGATGTAAATTTCGACGCATCGTTCATAACTCCTTGGGCTGTTCGTTATAGAAAACGAACTGAACCAATTCACAGATTAATAAAAGAATATGAGCAGAAATTCTGGGTTATAAAAAAGGAAAATTCAGATTTAAGAGAATTATCGGTTGAGTTAGAAAATAATATCCAATATTTGAAGAAAGAAATTTCTATCAGAGAAAATGAAATTGATGAAATACGAAAAAGCAATAGTTGGAAAATGATTCAGAAAATATCAAAATTTACCAGGCCATTTAGAAAGAAGGGATAAATTTTGAAAGGTTCTAATCTTCTTTCAATTAGATTAGTAATTATGCAATGGACAACACTTTGGACATACCTGGAATGAACCAAACTTTCTTTTCAATCATAATTTTGTGTTGGAATGGTAATCAATTCATAAAAAAATGTTTACAATCATTAAGAGAACAAACCTATAATAATTTTGAAATTATTTTAATCGATAATGGATCGCCTGAACCTGTTCCTGAATGGATTCTTGATGAATTTCCAACTTTAAATATTTCATTTTTTAAATTTAATGAAAACTTAGGTTTTGCAAGAGGAAATAATTTTGGTGCAAAGGAGGCTAAAGGAAAATATTTAGCTCTATTAAATGCGGATGCTTTTCCATCACCTACCTGGTTAGAAAAAGTAAAAAATGCAATTGATATTTACCCTAACCATTTTTTTGGTTCTTTATTAATAAATGCAAATGATCCAGATCGATTAGATGGTGCAGGAGATGTTTACCACGCTTCGGGTCAAGTTTGGAGAAAATACTACAATTACAAAATTTCCGATACAAAATTAGTGGAAAAGGAGGTTTTCAGTCCTTGTGGTGCTGCAGCGATATATCCTGTTGAAATATTTAGAGAAGTTGAAGGATTTGATTCTGATTTTTTTTCATACGTTGAGGATATAGACCTGGGTTTTCGATTAAGGTTAAGGGGATATAAATGTATTTTACTCCCTGACGCAATCGTATATCATGTTGGCTCAGGTAGCACAAAGAAAAACAGTGATTTTTCAGTCTATTATGGACAACGTAATTTAGAATGGGCTTTTATTAAAAATATGCCTGGGTATTTATTTTGGGTGGCATTTCCATTACATTTGCTTACAAATTTATTAACAATTATTGTTTCAATATTTAGAAAACAGGTGAAAATTACGTTAAGAGCAAAGGTTGACGCCTTAGAAAAAGTTCCGTTATTTCTCCATAAACGGGAACAAATTCAGAGTTTGAGAAAGACATCACTAATAAGTATAGCATCTGTTATTAATTGGAATCCTTTTGCATTAATATTTAAACTACGGAAGTAGAGGAACTAAACAATAATACTTAATTTAATAAATAATGATAATTCTTTATTTATCAGGAAGAGAAACTTCTAGGTTTGCAATTAAATAATGGGTTTACATATGAATTGAAGAACCTTAATTGATTTAAAAAAGTAGGATTTACATTTTTAGCATAAATTGAATCTAATTTTTATTCAAGTCGAATTGTTGTTTTTTTTTGCAGTTACCAAGTAACCATCTGAGAAGTCAAATCTGTTAAACAAAGATGAGATTAAAAACAACGGAAATAATGTGTATTTGTTGATTATATAAGCGGCTAAATTTAGTTTTGAATTACGATTAATAATAAAAGCACTCTTTTGAGATTGTTTAATTTTATCCCATTCTGCTTTTTCTATATATTGGTTTTTTGCTAATTGAACTCTTAATAACCTAGAAAAATTTGTGAAAGGAAAACCATAAGAGACGATTTTTATATCTGAAAATCCTGTTGCAGATAATTTTTCAAAAATTTCTTTTTTCTCGTATCGTCGAAAATGACCAACAATTTCATCATCTACAGACCAATATTTTTTCCTGGCTGGAACGGATACTATTAATTGTCCATTATCGTTGAGAAGATCAAAGGTTTTTCTTAAAAAAATTTCCTCTTCTTCAACATGCTCCAAGACATCACAAGTTATTATGGAATCAAATTTACTTAGAAAATTATTATAATTTATGAAATCCGCAATAATAAGGTTTAATTTTTGTTTGTGTTTCTCTGGTAAACCAGTAAAAATTATTTCAACATCTGTTGTGTTGAAATCTATCAATACACCTTTGTTAAATTTCTTTATCAGGTCAATTGATAAATTTAAATTACCAGGGCCAATCTCAAGAAAAATATCTCCTGGTTTTACATTTTTCATTATTAAAAATCTTCTAAAGAGAAATCTTGGGTGGTTATATCTCATATAAATCAATCCATTTTTCATAAAAACTCATTAGTGTGTTCCTATTCTTAAAATTTACAATATTTCTCAAATTGTTATCAATTCTATTATGTTAAAAATTACTAATTTCATTACTCAAGATAATGATTATATATCAGCTCAGAGGTCTTTTTTGAAAGATTTTCCATTTCATCCATAATTATTGATAATTTCTTCTTGATAACTTTTGAATTTTTTTGTAATAAATATATTTTATTGAGTAGATTATTTTTTTCTAAGCTATAGATGTCAACGCAATAATCTCCCAAATTTACAGATTCCATAAATGCTCTAGCCTTGTGTTCATAAACAATACAAACAACTGGAGTTTCCACCTTACAAGCAAATATAGCGGAGTGGTACCTGTTTGCTATCATGTAATCTAATTTCCCAATTTCAATTTGTTGTTCTCTACCACTTAACTTATCTGAGAATATTGAAGTTCTTTCTGGAAATTTCAAATCACTAATTATTTTTTGAATAAATGGAACATCTGAATGGTTCCCAAACAGTTGAGGAAAAAATTCCACCTCAAGAATTGGATTCTGAGTCATCAATTCATCCAGCACATCAACANNTAATTTTGTTGTAGTAATCCAGGATTTTCTGCTAAAGGATACTTGTATTCAATAGGAGTGATTCCAATAACATTTGATTTACTTTCAGAAGTAAGCAAATCCAAATCATCTGCTAGACATGCATCAGTAGTCAAATAAACTTTTTCTTTATTAGGGATAAAATCTTTGACGAAATTGTAGGATATTCTATCTCTAAGGATTATTAAACCTATATCTTCAAAAAGTTTTCTTCTAAAAAAGTTCATGATTTTATTCTTGAAAGGTCCCATCGAAACAGCAAAAAAAACGGTTTTTATTTTTAATTGCATAGGTAAAACTAGATGCATGTGATGTATGTATTCGTGATTAATGTAAATATCACCAATATATGGACCACCACAAGAAGAAATAACAATATCAGCGGATTCATGATCTTCAATAAATTCTCGTAAAGTGTTAGAACAAATTTTACGAATATCAAAATTTATTTTTTTCAACAATAACCACAGAAACATTTCAATTACACCGAATGGTTTTAATATCATCTGTTTTTCCACTACGTTCCAATCATCAGATAAAAATTGTTGTTTTGTGGAGGACTGTAAATAAATAGTAATTTTTGTATCTGCACCAAATTTATTTCTTAGGCTTTTTATTGCTCCAATTATCGCAGATTCATCTCCTCTGTTATTGACATGTTGATTCGTTAAAATTATTTTTTTCATTTTGCTCCTCTGATGAGAATTTTTATTGAATTATATATTGCTGTTCGGATTTCATTGATTGATATAAAACTAATAAAAGAATAGATGAAAAATATGATTAATCCTACCAAAAAACCATTAAATTGGTTATTTAATAATATAGAAATAAAAATTAAGGAGGATAACCAAAATATTATCAAAAATATTTTTCTTGTCTCAAATAGATTTAAATCATTTTTTTTCATTAATAGAATAAATATTGTTATGCTAATTATTGATATTATGATCAGAGCTATAGGAGGGGTATATAGTTGAAAGAAAGGTGTGCCGAAAAACATTAATAGTAAATATATTAAGAAGGAGCCAAAAAGGAATAACAAATAATTCTTTTTTTGTTCAAATACAATCATCATGTTCCCTAGCATTATTAATAACGACAAAAATCCCATACTTAGACCATACAATGGCATAACCATAGAAAAATTAATAAATTCTGGGCCAAATAAAACCAGCAGAATTTTGTCAGCAAAAAATGTAAAGAATAAAAAAGCCAAAGAACTTGAATACAATATAGCGATGAACAAAGTGTTGACCACAGATTTTAACTCGATAAATGATTTTTGTGCGTAAAGTTTTGAAATCAAAGGGTAGGAAACTTGCAGCACAGAAGCAAAAAGGAAATATAACATACTTCCAACACTTGCATTAGCTTTATAATAACCAATCATATTCTTAGATAAGCCTAAACCCCTTAAGATTAAAATATCAATATTCATAAATATATTTACAAAAATGTAAAAAGATAATACACCAACTGTAATATTAAGTAGTGCTTTTATTGAAATTTTATTTGAGAAAGTGTCTTCTTCCCATTTGATTCTTGTTGTAAAAATGGAAATAATATAAGCGGAAAGAGTTCCCAATAAAACGGCTAAAACGCCATTATTAAAAATAAAAAGAAACGCAAGTGAAAAAAGCATCCTTGTAAAAGAATAAATAGAATTTGATATTGCATGTTGTTTGTATAAAAGGCGGCCATTTAAGAAACCAAGATTAATATAATAAATGCCTTCTACAGGGATAATTAAGAATATTAGAAAAAGATATTCACGATATGGTTCAATTGTTAGGAGTCTAACGATCCAATCCAAGCTGATTAGACCGATAATGATCAATCCAATACAAAAACCTAATTGGATGATTAATGAATTCCACCACAATGATTTTTCATTGATATCCTGCGATGATAATACCTTGCTAACCGACTGGCGGATCCCATTAGTCAAGAATAATTCAAAAACAAATAAAATGCCGGTAACAATACCTACAACGCCATACTCTTCAACACCCAGGTATCTGCCCAAACCAACATTTAAAATAAATCCTGATAGTATAAGTACAATTTTTGCTAAAGTTTCTTGAAATATACCTTTTGTTATCATTTAATTCTTTTTGGTCGAAATTCTCAATGAGAAAATAATTTTGTGAAAATTGTTTGGATGAGATGAATTATGTATCTTTCAACAAAAACAAGATGTTTATTTAAGTTAAAAATTTTTTCGTAATTTCTTTTATAAGTAAAGTTATTACGAAAATAATATTTTTCAATAATGTTTTCCACAAAATTTCCAGATTTAGATAAATCTTCATTATGTTTTGGCAGCGGAAGTTTCATTTTTTTCAATAATTGTAATCGAATAAATAGTGTCCTCTTTTTATTGAAAATCCCTCCTTTATGTCCAGATAATATTTGATCGATAGATATTTTTTCCAATTTTATGATTTCATTTTTCTCTGCATTATCTATTAGATCTTTTCCTTTTTCAGAGCGAACTACAATTATAGTTTTCCCAGCTAATATTTCGGAATCAATTTTGAAACCCCATGGGTCACCAAATGATATGTCAGCCTTTTCATTAAAATAATCCGAACAGAAAAGACAACCTTGAATCGTGAAATAATTCCCATTTGCAATTGCTGTATAATATGAACGGCTTAATGGGATTTGGACTGTTTTTGTATCTGTGGCAACACAAACATTACCTGGCCATAGTCCTTTTCTATAATTTATTTGATTAATTTCACTATATGGTATTTTTTCTTTTTCACTTATATATTTAATTAGATCACTTGTATAAGCTTTTGAACAAAATAAACCAAAAATATAGCCTTTGTCTCGTTTCATTCTTCTTAAAGTCATTGATTGGCAAGGTAAAGCAGTTATAAGAGTTTCTTTTTTAATTTGTTTAGCTTCTTCGCAAATAGGATAAATTACATATTTTGATCCATTACAGTTGTTTACATCTTCTTTTGATTGGTTAATTGAAATCTCAGGTGTTATAGCTGACTGGGTTGTATTAAGGGTGATTTCTTTATTAATTATCCCTGTTTCCAGCATCCATGAAGCAAGCGCCGATATAACTCCACCTGAAGACCCTTTTTCTCGGAATGTTGGATCATCAGCATATCCTATATACAAATCTAAATAGTTTCCAATATTTTCAGCCGTATTATCTGTTATATCAATACCGGGGCAACAGCGGATACATTGCATACAATAAATGCACTTTTCCTGTATAAACCTGGGAATAAATTGAGAAAATTCATTCTTTTCCATAATTACAGCATCTGTAGGGCATACACCTACGCACATACCACAACTTTTACATAAATGTGGATATTTGATAATATCTTCAAAAAACAAATCAGGGGTCGAATAAAGATATTTCATGTCACTCTCCAATAAATTGAAAAAACTTTAAAAAGCGCAAAGGTTAAGTAATATTACCTATGAGTTTACTAAGATAGTTAGCTACATAATCAGTTGAAAAATATTTTTGGTATGTTTCTCTTCCTTTATTGGCAATAGGTGAGAGTTCTTTTTGATGAAGATAGGCCCATCGTATCGATTCAGCTAATGAAAGTGGATCACCTTGATCCGCCAAAAGACAGTTTTCACGGTCTTGAAATTTTTTGTCTTCATATCCTTTCCCAATAACTGTAGCACTATTACAACAAAGAAACTGTAATGTTTTTCCTGTTATTACCCTTTTTCCCTGTTCTGTATTACCAAAAGGACCACCCAGACAGAGATCTGCTGCACGAATATAGTCTGGTAATTCGTGGAAATCTATCCAGGGAATATGGTTTACATTATCTAATTGATTATTCTTAATTGTTTCTAAGAAACCTTTTAAAGCTTTACCTTTTCCTCCAGCTACAATGAATTTGATAGGCAAATCCTTTAGAACTTCTACTGCACTTAAGATAATGTCCATCCCGTGTAAAGGCAGAAAAGTTGCATATGTAAATACAACAAAATTGTCAGGTTGTTCAAATATTTTTTTCTTCCCCGATGGAGAAAATAATTTTTCATCACAACTCATTGGGACGACAGTAAATTTCTCAATTGGAACATTGAATAATGAGGAGTAATAAGTTGCCTGACTTTTGGTATCTGAAATTATATAATCAGTATTTATTAAGATTGATTTTTCAATGAAAAACAATATTCTCGCTATTAGGTTGTTTTTGGAGAATTGTTTTTTTTCATTGATAAGAGAGTCGTATGGCGAAACAAATTCATCAAAAATGAGAACGTTCTTCTTACCCAACAATAATCGAACAAACCAATAAATATCATGACCACGAAAATTGATCAACCACAATCTGGGATTAAATTTATTGAAAACTTTTATTATTTTATAAAGAGTTTCAAAGACTCGAATTATATTTTCGTTTTCATTCCTTGCGTCAATGACATTTAAATTTTGAATCTTTGCTAGTGCGTATCTTAAGGTTTCAGCCCTAAGATAATTTTTTGAATAATATGAAAGTACAAATCCAATTTGATTTTGTTTCAAAAAGTATCCTTGAAGTTTATTGACTCTATCGAAAAAATAATGAGAAAAACCTAGTCTTTATCAACAAACGCCCTTTTTTTTTCATAATAAAGAATTTGTTCTTGGTTTAGTCTTACCCTTACAAACATATCCGCTAAAAGTCCAATGATCCAAAGTATTATTCCTAATGAATTTAGATAAATGGCAGCAAAACCTACAAATTTAAATGGAGAAAAAGATAGGGTATTTATATAATGAATTATCATAAAAACACTAGATGCGAAACCGATTATAAATGGGATTGCCCCTAATATGCCAAAGAATTGAAGTGGTCGGTAATCTCGGTAAACCCTAATAATAATTTTTATAGTCTGTAAAAAATAACGAAAAAGGTTATTAGCAACTCTTGATTGTCTGTTTTTGAAATATTTAACGGTAATTGGGATGAAGTTGATCTCAACCCCTTTAAAAGCCAAATCTAGAAAAGATTCTTGCGTGTAAGTGAAATTGCCAGTTAAATTCAATCGTAAAAGAGCTTCCTTAGAATATGCACGAAAACCACAACTTACATCGTAAAATTTTCTTCTTGTAAGGAAACTTATTAATTTTGACATGCGTTGGTTCCCCCAATATTTAATAATTGACATATTTTCAGGTCTTTTTGTTTTTCCATCATCACCGAAAAAGCGATTTCCATACACAAATTCAGCCTGTTTTTTTTGTATAGGCTTGATTAAGGAAGGAATATCCAAAGGTGAGAATTGACCATCTGCATCAATATTTACCATGATATCGGCACCCATTAATAAAGATGACTCTAAACCTGTTTTAAATGCACCTCCAACTCCACGATTGTATGAATGAGAAATCACCAATGCACCCGCTTCTTGAGCCATATGAGCTGTTTTATCTTTTGAACCATCATCTATAACTAAAATTTTAATCTCATCAATACCATCAATTCTCTTAGGAATACTATTAACTACTTTTGCAATTGAATCTTCTTCATTTAAAGCGGGAATTATTATTATAAGTTTCATTGTGTTTCAACCATACTTTTTAATTAAATTTATATTATGATGAAAAATTTAAATTCTTGATAAAAATTGATTCTTTATGTTCAGTAAAGCTCAGAATATCCTTTTTCATCGTTTGATCAACAAATTTTTTTTAGTGAACAGAATTGTGTCGAATATGATAATAAGATTATTTTTCACATGGTAATATTTCATAGATTTTAACAGGTCCATTTGAATAAATCAATTCGAAAGCATCATCAGTAACATTTAATGGTTCAGCATGTGCGGGTTTTGATCCTTTGAAGTAATACTTAAATCCATTTTGAATTAATTCATTTCGAATTGAACAATTTTGTGGTTCTTCAGCCAATTTTAGATAAAGTTTTGTTTTTTCATAAGTGTCCAAATTAAAACCATCCTCAAATGGAGCGTTAGTTTGAAAGTCTGTATAAATGGGAATCCAAACACCTGAATCGCCTGCAAAAACAACAACTTTGTATTCATTTTCATGAATTCTTGCATCTACAAGAATTCTATTTTTGGGATCGAGATTTTCTGTAATCCAATTAAATGCCTCTAAATCTTCATCTATTACAACTCTGAAATCAGTTTGAAATTTTGCTATATTGCTATTAATTTCTGTAGCGCCGTTTAGCACCATTAGGAAAAATAGAATAATTATGACCAGATTTACGAAATTATAGATTTTCTTTTGTGATTGAAATATATTTTTAGGTGTATCAAAAAGCAAAATTGATAACGCTAACGTAATTGCAAAACGTGAATATAAATATCTTGTAATTATTTGAGTTGAGGTGATAATCCATAATGGGTTAATTGGCCGAAACATCACCCCCAGACGTATGAAAGCATCAGTTATAAAATAAAAGATTGGGAAGAACCAATATTTTCTATCCTTAAATCCTATTAAAATCATTAATAGGTATCCAATACGTGAAATAATGACTTCATAATTAATATTTCTGAATGAAAAATCATTTTTTATATCATTAAAATACGAAACTATTTCAGCTTTTACTCCTTTTTTGGTTAATAAATCATCAAAGGTTACTTCGTGAACTACTTGATTTTGAGTTAATTCACTACTCCGTTCAATTTGATATTGAAGTTTGGATATTCCCCAAATTATCCCAAAAACAACACCAATAAGTAAACAAACAGCAAATAATTTTTTAAAATCAACTAATAAAAAAAGAATCGCAAGTCCTAGCAAACAAATGAATGCTAAAGGATAGTGGGACAAAATAGTTGCAGACACCAGTAAACTGCAAAGTATTATTTTTTTAATTTTACTGGTGTCAACAAAAAAAACTACCCAAGCAAGAAACATTAAAGCCAGGGTAAAAGCTAGCGCATTTTTACCCGCACCAGTATACAAATGAGCTGGTCGAGAGGAAACTGCAAAAAATGCTCCAACAATAAACGCCCACCATTTTTGTTTAAATACCTCTAAAACAAAAACACTACTAGATATGGATATTAATGCGGTAAAAAATTGAGTGATAAGAAGAGTGTTTCTAGCTAAATCAGCATTTGTTGTTAGAGTTGCCATTGCTATTGAAAAATGAAGACCTGGTGAATAAAATCGATTAACTTCACCACTTTCAATGATATCCTTTGCCCAAGCTGCATGTGCTACAGGATCATGAAGGATTGGTGCGGCATCATTGATTAGTGGAATGACATGTGCATAGATCGCAAATATGAACACGAGGGTAAAAATCATATCAATATAAATTTCTTTATAATTAGCAATTTCACTCGCTTTAATTGAAAATGTGTGGAAACTTGCAATGAATAAAGATCCTATCCAAACAAGATACATACACAAAATACTTATTTTGATTCCTAATAAATCGAAAAGTGCACAAACTATGATCAATATTGAAATAGAAAATAATGGAGCTAAAATCAGTTTTCTTAACCAGTTCCATTTATTGCCAATTAATAATTGGGCAAATAAAAAGCCTGAAGAATATAAGAAGAGAAAAAATGATATTTCAATTTTTGATATCAGAAAAATAAATGATAAGATGGATAATAATAAACCTTGCCAATGATTATTTAAATAAATTAAAAAAATTCCCTTATCTAATTTATTGTTTTTTAATAATTTTTTTTGCATAAAATATCTCCCATTTAATTTGTAAAAAAAATGTAAAAAAATAATCATTATTTCATTATAAGATCAAAGTATTCCGAATTAAAGAACCAAAATTTCTCCATAAAAATAGATCTTGACTTGATTTATTTGCATTAAGTCCAAGGTTTACCAAAGAAGTAGGATTATTTATCAAATCCTCAATTTTTTCATTCCATTGGTAGTCGAATGCTAAGAAACCGTTATCTCCATTTTTAATTACGCGTTTATATGCATATGTAGGTGACGCTATTGTCACTGTCCCTGCAATGCCCGCCTCAAAATATTTTAATTCAGATTTGCAGTTTGTGAAATCATTATCCTGTAAGGGAACGATATTTACTTCTACATCTCCGATAATTCTCTGCAAATTGATGAAATCCTGCATAGGATATCGCTCAATTTGTGATGAGAATTTTTTTAATTTATTATCTAAATCCATGTAACCTACAACTCGTAATACAAGGTTTTTATACTTCGCTAATAATTCAGTAATTGCCTCTTGAGCAATGGAAAAATCTTTTGTGTGAGTTGGAGAACCACTAAAATAACCGATGTGAAATTTTTCATTTCTTAAGAAATTATTCTTGACTTTGCACTGAAAAATTTGATTTGAGATTTCCTCTTGTTCCTGATTAAAGAAGTTTGGGATTACAAACACTTTTTTATTGATGAATTGGCGAATACAATCAGCAAGAAAATTATTAGTGGTAATAACATAATCACACAAGTTGAGTGTAGCAGCTTGTTTGCCCATAAAAGAGAACCAAAAATCTGAAACGATTTGATTTTCAAAATCATAATTTAGAGAATCAACAACCAGGTGGGTGTAAATTGGATTGAAAACCAAATCGTCAATATCAAAAAATACGATTTTTCCTTTGTTTTGTGCTGCAGTAATAAACCTGTTTAATTTTTCAGTGTAACGAGATCGGCAAATTACAATTACATCTGCTTTTGAGATGATATTATGCAATTGATCTAATTCATCCCCCCAAAAAAATGTAGCAAAAACCTTTTTCGTAGAAGATTCAAGGGCTTGAATCATGTTGTAAACTCGGTATCGAAAAGTGCTACTATCAGGTTTTTCATAATAATACACAACATTGATACCGTTACTATCGAGTTTTTTGAGTCTGGAAGTAAAATTGCTGGTCCATGGATCAAAGTAATTTTTAATTGGAATATTATGAATGTACATAATGTTTTTTCCCCTTAGAATTCGATATTCAACAGTGCAGCTAAATTTTTAATACTTTCTAACATTTCTTCATCAGAAGTTAAATTTTCGAATAAAAGTATCTTATTTTTCTCAAAAAAAGAGAAATGCTCTTGAATTTCGTAAAAACCTTTTTTTGAACATATAAATTTCAGTGAATAATTCTTTGAGAGAATTTTCAGAAACTCTAATCTATCGAATTTCAATTTCAAATCATTAATACCATTATCTGGTATATGGAAGATGAATTTATTTAAGTTAAAGGTGGATTGCATGCTTAATATTGAATCAAAGGAATTAATAATAAATAAATCATTTTTACCAATAGTTAATGATATTTGATTGTTTCCTGCTTGGATGAAAGCAAATTCAACATTTGTAGGTGACAAATTGTATTGATGGATAATTTCTGAGTAATAAGTTTTATCTGCAACACCTATCCGAGTAACAATTCGTAATTTGGAATTATATCTCTCTGCAAGACAAATAGCAAAAATGACACTAATTAAATATGGCGAATCCTTTGAAAAATTATCAAGAATTAAATTTATTCTGTTCCCAGAATTCTGAAATGTATAACAAGTCATCGGTGATAATAAAAGCTCAGGTTCCTTCTGAGGATCAATTTTCTTATCAAAAATATTTTCACGAGTAATAAATTCTGGTGAAAAAGCAGAATACCCATTGTTAAAAATACGGTTTTTTATTTTTTTTAATAAATTCATCATCCCATATTTTCGAGTGTAAGCCACAACTCTTTGAAAAATATTCATTGGTTTATCGATTGATTTAATAAGAGTTTTTTCTTCAATTTTTCCATCGGAATATGATATTGGATTTGGTTGATTATATCTAATGTAATGAATTAGAGGATTGATACCTGATTTTATCAATTCTGGATTTGTGGAGATATAGTATTTGGTATTGAAATCTTTTGAGGGATCTCGGCCTTCTTTCCATCCAAAATTAATGAAATGAATCAATGGGTTAATATTTGCTTTGCTCACATCA
>DIVM01000226.1 GCA_002435835.1 Firmicutes bacterium UBA6132 | reverse complement strand
AATTATTGGTAATTTTATTAACATATGACTGAATCATATTTATAAGCAGTAATATTATAAACGAAGCTACCAACATTACTAATGCTATGGCTGTTGCATCTTCATATTTAAATTGTTCAAGCTTAGTCATTATTAGAAGTGGTGCAATTTGAGTTTTGTATGGAATATTTCCTGCAATGAATACCACACTTCCATATTCACCAATGCCTCTGGCTAATGCCAAGCCAAATCCAGTAAGCATTGCAGGAAATATTTCAGGCAAAATGACTTTGAAAAATATTCGGTGACCATTTGCTCCCAACATTGTAGCAGCTTCCTCATATTGAGTATCCATTTTTTCAAGCACCGGTTGTATGGCTCTCACCACAAATGGAATCCCTATAAATATCATGGCAATTATAATACCAATTTTAGTATAAGCTATTTGAATTCCTGCTTCAGCAAAAATTCTTCCAATCCATCCTTTGTCAGAATATAAAGAAGTCAAAGTAATTCCTGCTACAGCAGTAGGGAGTGCAAACGGAAGTTCAATTAAACCATCAAGAATTCTTTTTCCTGAAAAATCATACCTTACCAATACCCATGCCAATATTGTACCAAATACAGCGTTTATCAAAGCTGCAATCAAAGCACAAAAGAAACTTACTTTATATCCGGACACTACCTGCTTATCTGTTATAACTTCAATAAACTCATTCATTGAAATACCTGATACATATATAATTATTGATGAAATAGGTATCAACACAATTAATGTCAAAAAAGTTATTGTAATTCCAATGGATATTCCAAAACCCGGAATCACTCTTTTTCCGGGCATGGTTTTTTGTCTTTTATTTATATTTATTTTCACAATCTTTCCCTCCACGCAGTTGATACCTTAATAATTTTATGCATATTTATTGTGAGTAAATTTGATCAAATATTGCTTCATCTTCAAAGAAATCTTTATTAGCCTTACTCCATCCTCCGTAATACCCAATTTCTACCATATTAATATTTAAATCGAATACATTTTCAAATTCTTTTAAAATTGTCTTATTTGAAGGTCTGTAGTAATTTTCTCCTGCAAGTCTTTGTGCTTTATCAGAATATAAATATTCAATATATTCATTTGCCACTTCTGTTGTATTATTCTTTTCTGCCACTTCATCCACTACTGCAACAGAAGGTTCTGCCAAAATACTTATACTTGGTGATATAATTTCGAATTCTTCAGGATGTTCTTTAATTGAAAGATATGCTTCATTTTCCCAAGCAATCAAAACGTCCCCTTGGCCGTTCTCAACAAATGTTGTAGTAGCACCCCTTGCTCCTGAATCTAATACAATTACATTTTTATATAGTTTTGTAACGAATTGTTTTATTTTATTTTCATCACCATTATATAAATTATCTGCATATGCCCAAGCAGCAAGGAAGTTCCAACGTGCCCCACCAGAAGATTTTGGATTAGGTGTAATAACTTCAACACCATCACGTACTAAGTCACTCCAATCCTTAATGTTTTCAGGATTTCCTTTTCGAACTAAAAATACAATTGTTGATGTATAAGGAGAACTGTTTTCTTTAAATTCATCCATCCATCCTTCATTAATTAAACCAGCTTCTTCAACAAGAGTAATATCATGAGCAAGTGCCAACGTAACTACATCTGCTTCATTTCCTTCAACAACAGAACGAGCCTGCTTACCGGAACCACCATGTGACTGAGTGACTACAACCTCTTGGCCAGTTTTCTCTTTCCAATATTTATTGAATTCAATATTATATGATTCGTAAAATTCTCTTGTAGGATCATAAGATACATTAGTGATCTCAATAGTATTACTGTCATTTATACTTTCCTTACTGCTGGCACATGCTGTTAATACTCCTGTTGCCAAAACTAAAGTTAAACTCATTGCTATAAATCTTTTCTTGATCATAATATCTCTCCATTCTAATTTTTTTTTGACTTGATGCTAACTTAAATATATTAATAACATTTTTTTATGAGAAAAAAACTGCTTTTACATATTTCATATGTATTTACTATGTTTTGTATTTTAACATTCATATCCTACTTTGTCAATATGAATTATGGTTTTTATTAAGTTTTCTTTTAATTTTCATTAGATTTCAAACTATTGTTTTTTTCAATAAAAAAAAGCGGGTTGACCGCTTTAAGCTTGATTACAAAATATTATTTTTGTCAATCGTCTGAAGAGGTAAACCGCTTTTTTTATTTTTGTTTATTCTTATTTATTTTTCTAAATCTGCGTGGTATTCTTGTAATGATTTTTTCTTTTTTTCTGAAAAACCATTATTAATATATGCTGCAATTCCATTTGCACTTGCTAAAGCAGCTGACATTGCTGTTATATATGGTATTTTATTTTTAATGGCAATTTTTCTAATATATGAATCGTCAAATTCAGTTATTTTGCCTTTTGGTGTATTTATTACTAAATTTATTTTATTGTTTGTCATATCTTCAGCAATATTAGGACTTCCTTCAGATACTTTTTTGACTATTTCACATTGCACATCATTTTCACGAAGATATTTTGCTGTTCCTTCTGTAGCTATAATTTTAAAACCAATTTCAGCAAATTTTCTTGCTGCAATTAGAACATCTTTTTTATCATCATCATTAACACTTATGAAAACTGTTCCTGATGACGGCAATGGATCACGTGCAGCTTCTTGAGCTTTATAATATGCAAGTTCAAAAGAATCAGCCAATCCTAACACTTCACCAGTTGAACGCATTTCAGGTCCTAAAATAGGGTCAACTTCCGGGAACATGTTAAATGGCAATACTGCTTCTTTAACTCCAAAATGATTAATTTTTTTATGCGTTAGTTTATCAACAGGATACTTTTTACCTTCATAAGCAGCCATCATTATTTCAGTTGCAATTCTTGCCATTTGTATATTGCAAACTTTAGATACTAATGGAACAGTTCTTGATGCTCTTGGATTAGCTTCAAGCACATAAACTTTTCCATCCATAATAGCATATTGCATATTCATAAGTCCTACAACATTCATTTCTTCTGCAATTTTCTTAGTGTAACTCACTATTGTATCTATATTTTCCTGTGATATACTTACTGGAGGAATTACACATGCTGAATCTCCTGAATGAACACCTGCATATTCAATATGTTCCATTACTGTGGGAACAAAAACTTCTTTTCCGTTTGAAATAGCATCTGCTTCTGCTTCAATGGCATGACCTAAGAATTTATCTACAAGTATAGGTCTTTCTTTTGTTACTCCTATGGCTGCAACCATATATTTTGAAAGCATTTCTTCATCATGTACAATTTCCATTCCCCTACCACCAAGAACATATGATGGGCGCACCATTAAAGGATAACCAATTCTATTTGCTATTTCAATTGCTTCTTGTATATTTACAGCCATACCTGATTCTGGCATAGGAATATTAAGTTTTTCCATAATTTTGTTAAATCTATCCCTGTCTTCAGCTAAATCAATAGTTTCTGGAGATGTTCCAAGTATATTAACTCCAGCTTTTTCTAATTCAGATGCTAAATTTAAAGGTGTTTGACCTCCAAACTGAGTAATAACTCCAATAGGATTTTCTTTTTCATAAATACTTAGTACATCTTCAACTGTTAATGGTTCAAAATAAAGTTTATCGGATGTATCATAGTCAGTTGATACAGTTTCAGGATTACAGTTAACAATAACTGTTTCATATCCTAAATCTTTTAGAGCAAAAGCGGCATGAACGCAACAATAATCAAATTCTATTCCTTGGCCAATTCTGTTTGGTCCTCCTCCAAGAATCATAACTTTTGGCTTATGGCTTGCTGTTGTAGTATCTAAGGCATTATATGTTGAAAAATAATATGATGCATTTTCAACTCCGCTTACTGGAACAGCTTCCCATCCTTCAACCATTTTTAATTTTTTTCTTTCATTTCTTATTTCTTCTTCTGGCAAGTTTAAAAGAGTTGCTAAATACAGGTCTGCAAATCCATCCTTCTTAGCTTTAATTAAAAGTTCATCAGGCAATTTTTTGCCCGCATATTTAAGAATTTCTTCTTCAAGTTCTACAAGTTCTTTCATTTGCTCAATGAAATATGGTTTTATAAAAGTCATTTCATATAGCTTATTTACATCTGCACCTTTTCTAAGAGCTTCATACATAATGAACTGACGTTCGCTGGATGGTTCTTTTAGCATTGAAAGAAGTTCTTCAAGAGATAACTCATTAAAGTTTTTAGCAAAACCTAAGCCGTATCTTTTAATTTCTAATGAACGGATTGCTTTTTGCATTGCTTCTTTATATGTTTTACCAATGCTCATTACTTCACCAACTGCACGCATTTGAGTTCCTAATTTATCCTGTGCACCAGGGAATTTTTCAAATGCCCATCTTGCAAATTTTACAACAACATAATCTCCAGATGGTGTATATTTTTCAAGACTACCATCCCTCCAATATGGAATTTCATCAAGAGTTAAGCCTGCTGCTAATAATGCTGAAATATATGCTATTGGTAGTCCAGTAGCTTTGGAAGCTAATGCTGAAGAACGGGATGTACGTGGATTAATTTCTATTATTACAACTCTACCAGTTTTAGGATCATGAGCAAATTGAACATTTGTACCTCCTATTACCTCAATTGATTCAACAACTTTATATGCATATTTTTGCAAGCGTTTCTGAAGTTCTGGGCTAATTGTTAGCATAGGAGCTGTACAATAAGAGTCACCTGTATGCACACCAACT
>DIVM01000351.1 GCA_002435835.1 Firmicutes bacterium UBA6132 | reverse complement strand
TTGGATTATCCGTTACAGAATTCATTTCAACCTCAACCTGTTCAACTATATATTTCACAGCATTCTTTGTAGCACCATGTATCTGAGGCAAACATCTCAGAGAGTAAGGATCCTGTACTCTCACTTCACCTTGTTCTGTTATCATAGAACTTCCTTCAAGTAACTCTCTAAAAATACGGGCTGTATCACATTGACCTTTGTGAGGTCTTACTTCATGTACCTTATGATCCATAGCAGTAATAATTCCATTACAAGCTTCCATTGTTAATGCAGCTGTTATATCAGCAATTTTAACAAGATTTATAGCATCATAAAGTGCTAATGCACCGGCAGAAGTCATTACCTGTGTTCCATTAATTAAAGCAATGCCTTCTTTTTCGTATAAATCAATAGTAGGAATATCAGCTAATTTCATAGCCTCTTTACCTGACATTACTTTTCCATTATACTCAGCTTGACCCATTCCCAACATAGGTAAAACAACATGAGAAAGAGGAGCTAAATCTCCACTTGCACCCAAAGAACCTTTTTGAGGAACAACAGGGTGAACACCCTTATTAAGCATGTTTATGAGCGTAGCAACAGTTTCAGGTCTAATTCCTGAAAATCCCTTAGCAAAGTTGTTCAATCTAAGTAACATAATACCACGTACCACTTCTGTAGAAAATGATTCTCCAGCACCAACTGCATGTGTCATGATTACATTTTTTTGTAGTAATTTACAGTCATTATTTGAAATAACAACATCACTGAACTTTCCAAATCCAGTTGTAACACCATATACAACCTTTTCCCTCTTAACAAAATCCTCTATAATACCTCTTGAAACATTAATTCTCTTTGCAGCTGCTTCGTCAAGTTCCACAATTGCATTATATCTGGCAACCTCTACAAGATTCTCCAGCGTAAGAGAACTACCATTTAAAATAACCTTTTTCATAATCTACTCCTTCTCCTTTAAAATATGTTGTGTCAATATAATAACACTAAAACGTATCCAAAACGTCAGTTAACAAATATTTTATCGTCATATGCTTATGTTATTAAAATTTTAATGATTTATTTTGTAATTCACGTGACGATATATAATTAACTTAAACTTCGCAGTTGTAAAAACATATATGAACCTTGAAAATTCAATATTATTCAACAAATAAATAGCATGAAACCAACGTTTATAGTATAATTGAATTACTACAATCAACTATCAAAAACGGAGGTTCATGCTATGAAAATCATAACACAAAACTATGAAGAAATAAGAGGTTTTCTACTGCAATTATAATTTTTTTAAGAAATTACAACTTATGAATGCGAAAGCTGCGAAAATTGTCCAGTGAAATCAAAGTGTACCAAGGCTAAATGAAATCGATGAATGGATACATCTAAAATTTTTATTGATAAACGTTCAAAATCCATGAACAATATAACAACTCCAAAAGGAATAATGCTACGAATGAATCGTTCAATATAAGTTGAAGGAGCCTTTGGCGCTTTAAAAGAAGATTATGGTTACAGGCAATTTTTAACGAGAGGCAAAAAAATGTTTATGTTGAATTTCTGCTTCTATGTTTTGGATTTAATATAAATAAATTGCATCAGAAAATACAAAATGATAAATGCAATCAGTTACTTTATGAAAAAGAAATTGCATAATCGAAAATTAAATCTATTAAATTTTTCAGATGGTTTTATGGCCTTTATTTCTTATACCCTAAAAACGGAAATAGCCTAAAATATTTTCTTATTATAAAGAAGTAATTTAGACTATTTCTTTTTTTAAAAAATTGTGGTACACTATCTCAAAAACTATTTTTGAGACAGCCCCTTTTATTTTAATAAGATTTAATAAAGAAAGCAGGAAATTAAAATGAAAAAGAATTATTTGAAAATTGCCTTTTATGGAAAGGCTGATTTAAATTATGGAGGAAGATACAACTAAAGTTTGAAAGAACATATTATGCGCTTACCTAAATCCACAATAAATCAAACCACATCATATTTCATTAACAATTCCCTTGCCCCTTCTAAAACATTAAGCTCTTCGTTTGTCATATCTTTTTTACTAAAAATTTCTGCCCTTCTAAAATATTCCAATGCTTTATTTTTATCCCCATTATTTAAAGAAATCATTGACATGCAGCTTTCTACTATTGATCTTAACCAATATGTTCCGAACATATCATAGATTTCCGAACTTTTTCGGAAACACTCTTCTGATTCTATAATTTTATTATCAAGAAAATACGTATAACCTAAATCATTATAAAACAAATCCAAACTTTTTTTAACATGTTTGTCTATACATATATTTATTGATTTTTTTATATATTCTGCTGATTCATAATATTTTTTTTGCTCTCGATACATTAATCCTAAATAATCATATGCAGCTGCAACATTAATATAATTCGAACTTTTTAGTTTAGGGCTTTCAAATACTTCAATTGATTTTAATAATAGTATTTTGGCGTTTTCATAATTCTTATCAATTATATTACATAATGCTTCTATTCGATAAAGTATACCTATTTCCACTTTATATTTGCTTATATTAGGTAATTTTTTGCATTGTTCTATATATTTCATCATAAAGTTTCTATCCGCTTTTTTAACTCCATAATATATTGTTTCAAGATATCCCTTAACTAACATATCCTCATTATTAACCTTTTGTGCCATATCAACCAATGTATTTATATATTGTATACCTTCTTCCCTCCTACCATCTCTATTTAAAGTCCTACCTATTAAAAAATTAATTTTCATCTCTAATTCACATAATTTTTCTGTTGCAAGCATATCTTCTATTGAATTGAGCTGTTCTTTAAATTCATCAAATTTTTTATATACTTCACTTCTATTAAAAAACATAAAATCATTTAAAATTATATTATTACTTTTTATAGTAGGGAAAAACTCATCAGAATAATCTAACCTATATTCTATATGCAACATCTCATAATATAATTTATCATATTGATTATATGTGTATTTAAAATGATAATCCAGTTCTGATAAATAAAAATAATCCTTTATATTACCTTTATATTTCTGCTCATAATATCTTGCTATAATCTCATGCAACTCCATTTTTTTAAAATTAGCCATACGATTATATAAATAATCTCTAATAATTTTATATATTATTTTAACTACTAAATGATTTTCAATTTTTATATCTACTATTAATTCCCTGTTATATAATTTACTAAATGTGCTTAAAGCATCAATTACCGGTATATTTAAAACTTCTGAAAATGTATTTATTTCTATTCCATTTTCAAATATGCAAAGAAATTCTAAAAATAGATTTTCATTTTTTGATAAACTGGCAAACAATCCATTAATATTTTTTATAGAGTTTTTGCTAAGATTATTAGAATAAATAGATTCATTCTTTATATTATTTGCTACATCATTCAAAAACATAAGATTGCCTTGAGTATCTTTATATGCAAGTTCAAATACTGGATTTAAGTCTATTTGCTCTTTTATTGAATAGTTTAAATATTCATATGTCTCATTTAGATTTAATTGTTCAATTCTCAACATTTTTATATTGGGCAAAAGTTCTAACTTTAAAATAATATTTGTATCTGCTTTAAAATTTTGACAGTATTCTACAACTATAAAAATATTATTGTTAAATGTATTTAAAAAATGAGAGCAAATTATTTTAAAACTTTCATCATCAAAAGACTCTAAGTTATTTAATACTAAAACTACCTTTTTTCCTTCTTTAGATAAATAATTTATTATGCGTTCTATATGTTTTATATATACTAATTGTCTATTGGTATTTTCATCACAAATAACTTTTTGAATATTTAATTTATATTTTTTTATAAAGCAATTTATTATTCTTTCTATAATATAATAACTTGTACATTCATCATAAATCCAGGCATCAATCTGTATACAATGATCCTTAATACCTAATTCTTCAATAAAATGATTAATAATTTTAGTTTTACCCATTCCAATATTACCAAATAAAACACAATTAGAATAATCCTTATTGTTTATATATTTTTTATATTCTTCTTTAAGAACAGCTACCTGTGTCATATGTTTATAATACAAATTTGAATTTTTATTAGCTCCACTTTTCATTTGTTTCATTTGTACAGCTTTTTTATACAATTCTTTAATTTCAACTTCCGGCTCTATTCCAAGTTCCTTTCTTAATACTTTTTCCAAGGAAACAAATAACTTAATAGCTTCATTAAATAATCCTTTCATTAAATAACTTTTTATTAGACTTTTATATGCATATTCATTATAAGAATCAATTTCTATAATTCTTATGGAATATTTTTCGATCAATTTTGTTGAATTGCTTTTTATACTGGAATTCAGTCCTTTCTGAAGTTTATCAATAAGCATTTTATCGTATATATTTCTAATACTTAGTACCCAATTTTCAAATTCCAAACAATTCTTTAAAAATATTTTATCCAAGAAAACAACATCTTGAAGCTGTAAAAGACTTTCATCATTATTCTCTGTTATAAATATATCTACATCTTTTTTTATATATATGCTTTGATTTATTTGTACATATGTATTGCCTTTAGTTAAAATTATATTCTCATTAATAATATTTTTTAATTTATATAAACTATTTCTTAAATTACTTTTAGCACTGCTTTCATCATAATCACACCAAAACATAGATGCCAATTCATCCCTTGTACAGCTTCCATTAAAAAGCAAATACAAAAAAAGCATCTTTATTTTTTTTTGTTGAATATCCACAATTTTATTATCTAAATAAATTTCCGGCTTTCCTAAATACTTAACATAAATATTCATAAGGTATCCCCTAACATAAATAAAATCATTTATAATTATTATACATAATTTTATTTGTTTTCACAATTTTATTTATTTATGTTTTCAATCAAGTAAGGAACTACTTCTTTATAATCCCCAACCAATCCATAATCAGCTATATCAAAAATAGGTGCCTCTTTATTCTTATTAATTGCAATTATAGTTTTTGATTCATGCATACCTGATATGTGCTGTACTGCTCCTGATATTCCACATGCAATATAAATTTCAGGTTTAACAGTCATACCTGTTTGTCCAATCTGATAAGAATGTTCAATCCATCCTTCATCTACAGCTGCTTTAGTTGCAGCTATTGTTCCACCAAGCTTATCAGCAAGCTTCTTTAATAATTCAAATCCTTCTGGACCTCCAAGACCCATACCACCTGCTACTATAACATTAGCATCCGATAAAGACACTTTTTCTATTTTTTTGCTAACTACTTCTATTAATTCAGTTCTTATGCCAGAACTGTTTATATTGCAGCCAAGTTTAATTATTTCACCTTTTCTGCTGTTATCTTTAACGGCTTTATCCATTACACCTGGCCTTATAGTAGACATTTGTGGCCTGTGATTTGGACACACAATAGTTGCCATTAAATTTCCATCAAAAGCAGGTTTTGTTTGATTTAAATTTTTAGTTTGTTCATCAATTTCAAGTATTGTGCAATCTGCTGTAAGCCCAGTATTTACTCTTGCTGCTATTCTAGGAGCTAAATCTCCGCCCAACTGTGTAGCACCAAACAACATTATCTCAGGATTCATTTCCTCAATTAGATTACATATTACTGATGTGTAACCATCGGTTGTATAATTTTTAAGATATTTATCATTTACTGTATACACAATATCTGCACCATAGCTGATAAGAGTTTGTGGAATACTATCTAAATCATCGCCTAAAAGTACAGCACAAAGTTTTTGATATAATTTATCTGCAATCTTTCTTCCTTCACCCAATAATTCTATAACAACTGGTACTATTTGTCCCATACTTACTTCAACAAATACCCATACATTTTCATATTTACATTCTGCTTTTTTCAAAGACATAACTCTTCCTCCGATTAAGATATTTATATTAAATGAGTTTCTTTCAATTTTTTAATAAGAATATCAGCAATTTGTTTTGATTCACCTTCAAAAATTTTACCCTTTCCTTTTAACGAAAGATTGAATAAATTAATAACTTTTGTTGGTGAAGCATTTAATCCAACTTCTTCTTCATTCAAATCTAAATCTCTTAAACACATTTTTTGTATTTCTTTATTATATGCTTCACAAATCCCCAATACAGACATGTATCTTGGTTCATTTAACTCTTTTACTGCAGATAAAAGAACCGGAGTTTTAACTTTAATATTTTCATATCCATTTTCTAACTGTCTTTGTACAAGAAGTTCTTTATCTTTTAACATTTTTACTTTCTGTACACATGTAACCTGTGCTATTCCTAATCTTTCAGCAATCTGTGGACCAACCTGAGCAGTACTTCCATCTGTTGATTGTTTGCCTACAAAAACTATATCCGCATTAGTTGATTTTTTTATTGCAGCAGATATTGTATTAGCAGTTGCCCATGTATCTGAACCCACAAACGACCTGTCGCTTAACAAAATCGCTTCATCCGCTCCCATAGCTAAGCACTCTCTTAACATTACTTCTGCCTGTGGAGGTCCCATAGTAATAACTGTTATCTTAACACTTTCATTGTTTTCTTTTATACGAATTGCTTCCTCTAAAGCATTTGCATCATCAGGGTTCAATATGCTTTGCACGCCTTCTCTTATTAATGTGCCTGTAAGCGGATCAATTTTAGCCTTTGATGAATCTGGCACTTGCTTTGCACATACTATTATATTCATTATTTCCTCCTAAAAATATTATTTAAATAAGTTTTTAGCAATTACTGTTTGCAGTATTTGAGATGTTCCTTCATAAATTGTTGTTACACGAGAATTTCTGAATATTCTTTCTATAGGATAATCTTTCATATATCCATATCCGCCGTGTAACTGAAGCGCTTTTGACGCAACCTCAAAAGCTGTCTCTGACGCATAATATTTTGCCATAGCAGCTTCATTTGAAATATTTAATCCATTATCCTTTTTCTGAGCAACATCATATATTAAAGCTCTAACACAGTTTATCTTTGTTTCCATATCAGCTAACATAAACTGAATGCCTTGAAATTTAGATAATGATTTACCAAACTGCTCTCTTTCTTTAACATATTTAACTGCTTCATCCATAGCAGCTTGTGCTATCCCTAATGATTGTGCAGCAACAATCAGTCTACCTGAATCTAAAGTTTTCATAGCCATTATAAATCCTTCACTCTCTTTGCCCAATATGTTATCTTTATGCACTCTTACATTGTCAAGTATAATATCAGCTGTTGGTGAACCCGTTACACCCATTTTTCTCTCTTTTTTACCGACTGAATATCCTTTAGTATTACTCTCTACAAAAAATGCTGTTATTCCTTTTAATCCTTTAGCTGTATCTGTTACAGCAAATACTATTGCATAATCCGCAACCGTAGCTGCTGTTATAAAAGTTTTTCTTCCGTTTAATATATAAGAATCTCCATCTTTTGCGGCAGTCGTTTTTATTGAAGCTGCATCAGAACATGCTCCAGGCTCTGTCAAAGCGAAGGTTCCTTGAATTTTACCCGTTACCACCGGTGTTAAATATTTTCTCTTTTGCTCTTCTGTTCCAAAATTAAGAATAGGTAACCCTAAAAGTGAGTTAGGAGAAGTAATTAATAAAGTTGTTGATGCACACTTTTTGGCTAGTTCTTCCATGACTATTGCCATTGCAACATATCCTGCACCTGCTCCACCGTATTTTTTAGGTATAGTTATTCCCATGTAATTATTTTTAGCTATTTTATTAAAAAGCTCTACCGGCACTTCTTCATTTTCATCAATTTGTGCTGCTATTGGTGCTATTTCTTTTTCAGCAAATGCTTTAGCTGATTTTCTAATCAGTTCTTGCATTTCATTAAATATCATACTTATCCTCCGTATTTTTATAATTATATATTGTTATTCTTAATTATCTAATCAATCATCTCTGCAAATGCTTGCACCCTTGTTCTTACTTGTTCAACAGAGGACTGATCATTAATCTCTATATAAACATGAGGAATAGATTTCTCTTCAAAATTCTTCTTTAAAATAGGATAATCATATTCTTCCGGATCACAAAACGACGTCATACAGACTATAACACCATCTGCACTTTTTTTAGCACTATCTGCAAGCATGTCACTTCTTTTTTTATCCGGATCAAGAAGTAAAGAACAACATTCCATGTCCCTCCATCTATTTGTTAATCTACCCATAGCACTTACCCCATCTTTTGGAACATCTGTTCTTATTTGTCTTGTTTCTTGGGCTAAATCATCACTTACTACTGTTAGTTTATTTTCTTCTAAAGCTTCTAATACACCTTTTGAATTAAGCAATATGCCTGTTAAAATAACTTTCTTACCGGAACAACTTGCCTCAGGTATTTTTTTTAATTCGTTTACTAATGTATTAATAATATTTGTATATATTTTTTTATCCATATAATTTGAAGCTTCAAATATACTATGTCTTATTTTTGGAGTAATTATATTTAAATGTTTCTGTGCTATATTTGTAAACTCTCTCATAACTTTTCTATACTCATTATATATATTTATACTTCTGATTAAAGCTTCTTCGGTTATGCAACTATTGCAAATTTTTTCAAGTTTATTCTTAACTTCCTTATATTCACTTAAAAGAAAATCTATACCTGCCTCTATTTTTCTGTTTTGAGGATAAACTAATGGGATGAACTCAATTTCAGGGATTGCTACTTTCCAATTTTGTCCTGCCGTTTTCATAGTATCGCAAAGCATTGGTACTATTACGCCTGATAGATAATCATATTTTCCACTCATTGCGAGTTCAAACGTTTGTTGTACCGGTGCACAAAAGAAAGATGGAATATATTTTTTTACTAAAGATAATTCAACATCTCCCCCCCATAATCCAACAGGAAGCATATCAGCTGCATATACTAATTCTTCAGGACAATATTCTAAAAAACAACCTATAGCTTTTTTCCCTTCATCCTTTAAATACTTATTTATAATTTCATGTGGATTTTGTGTTATTTTTTCAATATCATGTAAAATGCTGCTTATCTTGTCCATTACTTTAACTCACTTTCCTTTCTCAATGACATAACCTCGCAAAGTCCTTGAATTCTTGTTTCATACTGTGCTTCTGCATAACATCTTGGGTCGGATTGATCTCCATCATACATTATAGTAGGAATTTCAGTTTCTTTAGTTATTCTTCTATCCATTTCATACAAAATTCCATCCCATGCTTTACAACTTCTATTCATATGAATTACTGCACCATCACATTTTGCTCTTTTTACAATATTGATTCTTCTATCTGAAGCTCTCTCTACATTAATGTTGTCCAAAACAACACTATACGAAATAAGCATCTCATCTAAATTATTATATGTCCTTCCCCAAGTTTCTGTATAAACAGTGCCTGTCATGTTGCATCCGTTATCTTTCAAATATTTATAATTGTGTCTTAAATGAGGCCAACAAGCTATTCCTTCCATTAAAACTCTATATTTTTGTTCCCCCTTAAAGCTTGTTTCACCTGATAAGTAACTCTCTTCTAATTCATCCGCAAGCATTTTTATTGCTTCTACAGTTTCTTGTCTACCTCTTGCACAAACCATTAATGCCATATAATTAAACATTTCAAATCCATTCATTGGACTTGGTTCAGCTTCAAAATATTTTGATGCTCTTTGCCATTGTCTTCCACATTCATTAGAAATCTTCATAACTTCTTCTAATCTTTTAGAATCAAATTTTTTACCTGATATTTTTTCAAGTTCCTGTATTATGTATTTAGTCTGTTCTTTCATATATAACAATCTTGCTGGTGTTACATCATATTCATTATTGAACGGAATATCAAATACAATAAGCGGAATATTTTTTACTTTTGCTAAATTTTCAAACCATTTCACTAACTGATTACAAATATTATTGCTAACTACTAAATAGTCCGGTTGTGGCATATTCAAGCTTTGACAATTTCCTAAATGTGCGTATGCTAAATTAACTCTTGCATACCCACATATATCATTTGAATATCCAAGTTTCTCAGATACTTCAATCATATCCATTGACTCATGTTTAGCAGACAAGGTCGTAGAATGGTTTTCAGGATATACAACCGTCATCTCCATAGCTTCTAAAAATTCCTGTGGGAAATTAGAAGAAACCCAACCAACCAGCTTACCATTGTTCTTAGCTTCTTGTGCTTCATTATAATGTTTTTCTAATAATTCATTAAGCAAATCCTTTGCTTTAACTTTATATGACATATAATTACCTCCTTCTAAATCAATTTATATGCAAATAATGCCGCTCCCAAAGCACCTACTATTTGAGGATTTTCAGGAACTTTTATCGATTGTTTCAATTCATTTTCTATCGCTTTGACTACGCCTTTATTATTAGCTACACCACCTGTCATAACTAAATCTTTTTCAATAACTACTCTCTGTGCAAGTCCAGAGACTCTCTTAGCAATAGATTTATGTATTCCAAAACATATATCTTCCTTTTTAGCTCCTCTGGCAAGATGTGATATTACTTCAGACTCTGCAAATACTGTACATGTACTGCTTATATTAACAGTTTCTTCAGATTTACTTGATAAATCTGCAAGTTCATCAACCTTAACCTCTAATACTTTTGCCATTACATCAAGAAATCTTCCTGTACCTGCAGCACATTTATCATTCATTATAAAATTGATTAATTTTCCTGTTTTATCAATTTTCAAAATTTTCGCATCCTGTCCACCAATGTCAATTATTGTCTTAGCTTCCGGAATTAAAAAATTAGCACCCTTAGAATGACAGCTCAATTCACTTAATTGTTTATCAGCATCTTTAAAAGTCATTCTTCCATACCCGGTAACAACAACTTTATGCAAATCTTCTCTTGTTAAATTACTCTTAAATAAAACATCATCAATTACCTTTTTCGGTCCGCTTGAACCGGTACCTACATCTATAACCGAAATGGAAATAATATGTTCTCCATCCTTTAATATTACTGCTTTTGATGCTGTAGATCCTATATCAAGTCCTAATGTATACATAGTTACCTCCAATATTTACTTAACTATTCCTTTCTCTTTCATACTAAATATATTAGCATCTTTATACCCAAATTCCCTTAAAACTTCATCTGTATTTTCACCTAACTTAGGACCTTTGTTAACTTCAGGTAACCCCATGTTTTTAAACTTAACCGGTGTATTTACTAAAATTCTTTCTTTTCCTTTTTTGTATCCACCAACTTTACTTAATATGTCATCTGCCCATACCTGCTCGTCTTCAAGTATTTCTTCCCAAGTTACTTCTTTATCACAAGGCAAATCATTTTCGCCAAATAATTCAACCCACTCATCAACATCCTTAGTTTTAAAAGCTTCATCAAATATTCCTATTATTTCTCGTGGATTATCTTTAATATTTTCGAATTTACAGTATCTTTCATCACCAATAAGATATTCAAGACCTAATATAGTACAAAACTTCCCAAAATCTTTATTGTATGCATTTATTGCACACTGAATCCATCTTCCGTCTTTTGTTTTAAATGCAGCTTGTAATGGATTTGCAGTATCCTTCCTACTCCTAGGATATTTATTCCCTCCATACTGTGCAGAAACTATCATATGTCCCATTCCAAAAATAGCAGTATGCAATAAACTTACACTTACTTTTTCACCTTTTCCGGTTCTCTTTGTATTATATAAAGCTGCACATATACCAGAAGCTAAGTATACTCCGGCTTGATGATCTCCAAATGCTGCTACTGTCAGCAAAGGCGAGGTACCTTTTTCATATAATGTTCCACTGATTCCACCTCTTGCATAATATGCAGTTAAATCAAAACCTGCTTTATCTTTATCAGGACCTTTTTCACCATATCCAAGCATATGAGCATAAACCAAACTTGGATATTTTTCTTTAAGTTGACCATAAGTTAATCCCATTTTCAAAAGAGCATCATGTCTATTATTAGTTAAAAATACATCCGCTTTGCTAAGAAGCTTCTCCAAAACTACCATAGCTTCAGAATCTTTTAGATTTAATACAATTCCTCTTTTATTAGAATTTTGTTGATCAAATGCTACGTTTTCATCATCATCAATAGGCATATCAACAAGCGAGCCCATCATTCTCATCGGGTCACCTTTTGGAGGCTCTATTTTTATAACATTAGCTCCCCAATCTGCTAATACCCTAGAGCATGTTGGTCCAGCAACAAATGTTGCTAATTCTATTACTGTTATGCCAGCTAATGGTTTATTATTTTCTATCATAAATATTGTTCTCCTCGTATCATTAAATTAAAGATGGAGAATACACTCCATCTCACAATTATTTCATTGATTCTATTATAATTTCATCACTGCAAATATAAGGCAGTGTTATACAGTCTTTATCATCATAATGTTCTATTACTGTTTGTATTGAATTTTCATTTCTTGCCCATGCTCTTCTTGCTACTCCACACATTACATCATAATTTACTGCTCTTTTAATTATTTCATCAACTTCTTCGGAGCCATCAAGTAACAATCCATAACCACAGCTTTGTGAGTTACTTATTCCAGTACCACCTCCATTGTGTACTGTCATCATGGTCATACCCATACCTGCATCTCCGCCAAATACTAAAGCAGACATATCAGCAGTAATATTACCTCCGTCTTTTATATTAGATGTTTCTCTTGAAGGACAATCTACTCCTCCGGTATCCATATGGTCCCTACCCATCATTATAGGTCCTACTTCGCCATTTCTAACCATTTCATTGAATTTCAATGCAATTTTCTTTCTGGTATCCGCATCTTGATATAGTATTCTTGATTGTGTTCCTGTTACAAGCTTATTTTTCTCTGCATTTTTTATCCACATATAATTATCATAATCTTGATATCTTCTGTTATAATCAATACAGTTCATTGCAGCTAAATCTGTCTTACGCAATTCTTCTGAATTTCCATTTAAACAAACCCATCTGAATGGTCCATATCCATAATCAAATAACAACGGCCCCATAAACTCTTCTACAAATGATTTATAAATAAACCCATCTAATGCATTTTCACCATTTGCACAAACATCTTTTATTCCTATTTCATACATTGTAGTAGTTAAACTATTACCGTAATCAAAGAAATACGTTCCCCTTGCTCTTAATATTTCTATTAATTCATGATGCTTTCTAATTGATTGTTTAACTTTTTCTACAAAAAGTTCTTTGTCGCTTGCTAATAACTCTGTTCTTTCTTTAAATGTTAGCCCTTGAGGACAATATCCGCCATCAAAAGCAACATGACAAGAAGTCTGATCAGTAAGAACATCAATTATTTTATTATTATCTACTGCATATTGAAGTAAATCAACTATATTTCCATGGAATGCAATTGACATAGCTTCTTGTTTATTTGTATATTCTTCAGCAATTTCAAATGCTTCCTTTGGAGTTGTAGCTAATTTAGTTATCCATCCCAATCTTTGTCTTAGCTCTATTTTAGAATAGTCTACCTCTGCTATTATACCTACACCATTTGCTAATTCAATAGATTTACCCTGAGCTCCACTCATCCCTCCAAGTCCTGCACTGACAAATAAATTTCCTTTCAGCAAATCCTCATTGCTCTTACCTAAAACTTTTCTTGCCACTGCCAACATTGTTGAATATGTACCGTGTACAATTCCTTGAGAGCCTATATAAAACCACCCACCTGCTGTAAACTGTCCATAATTTGATACTCCTAATGCAGCAGCTCTATTCCAGTTATCATTGTCATTATATTTTCCTACTAATAAACCATTTGATAGAATAACTCTTGGTGAAGTTTTGCTTGATTTAAATAATCCAATAGGATGTCCTGAACTAACAATCAAAGTTTGATCTTCTTTCATTTCTTCAAGATATTGTTTGATAAGCAAGTATTGCATCCAGTTTTGACATACTTGTCCTGTTTCACCATAGGTTACTAATTCGTATGGATATAATGCAACATCAAAATCCAAATTATTATCAATCATTACCTGAATAGCTTTACCAGCAAGGCAATTACCCTTGTACTCATCTATAGATTTCCCATAAATAGCCCCATTAGGCCTAAATCTATAACCATAAATTTTACCTTTTTCCATCAACTCATCATGAAATTCTTTTGCCATCTCTTTATGAAACTTTTCTGGTATATATCTTAATGCATTTTTAATAGCAAGAATTATATCGTTATCAGATAAATTTAATTCTCTTTTAGGAGCACGTCTTACATTTACATTAAACTCTTCCTTTTGCGGCAAAAAATCTGCAAGTTTTATTTTCATTGATTTTTCTATCACTTCATTGCTTATCATTTATTAATTATTCCTCTTTTCATATTAATTATATAATGTTAAAATCCAAATACCAAATGTGCGGCAAATGCTGTTAACGGTATAAGAATTATTGTTCTCTCTATAAATACTATAACCAAATCCAAGAAATTAACCGGTATTTCTGATTCCAACATTGCATTTGCACTTTCTGTAAAGAATATAATCTGAGATGTTGAAAGTACTACTATAAAAAATCCGCTTATTGCAGCAACTCCCTTACCGCTTATTAATGTTACAGGTAGTGATAATGCTAAAAATCCAGCTAATGTAGAAGGCGCAATTATAACAGCGTCCGGCAATCCTAACATGTTTAAAATCGGAACCATTGGTGTTCCAATTATAGCTGTTATACCAGTATAATTAGATAATATTAAACAAATAACGGAAAGCGATATAACATAAGAAACCACTTTAATAGAAAATGCTCCGGCGGCTATAAATCCTTTCCAAAATACGCTCATTTCTGCAAATTCTGATTTTTCACATGCAAGATCAACTGCTTCTTTTATAGTATTTATACTATATTTAGGAGATTTCCTCTCCTCTTCCGATTGAATCCTTCCATCATAGAATGTATCCTCCTTTTTAGATAATGGTGGGATTCTAATCATTATTGCTGCAACTACAAACACCAATACAAAAGATGCTACAACTATTTGTGAATAATACTCCCCTACACCCGCTAAAGCAGATAAAAATGCAAATCCGCCTAAGCTTGCAATGCTGAATCCCGTAGTAATTGCACAAGCTTCTTTAGATGTATATATTTTGTTTTTATATAATGAATTAGTAATCATTACCCCTACAGCCGGTGCACAAACAAACGAAGATAATGCATCTATTGCGGACTTTCCTGGCAGCCTAAATATAATTCTCATAATTGGCTCCATTAATTTTCCTAAAAACTCTAACAATCCAAATTCCGTTAAAAATACAACCATTCCTCCTGCTATAGTTGCTGCAAAAAAAACATCTCCTGCAAGTTTAATCGAAAACGCCCCTATTTTAGGATCAATAATAGGTGCTGGCCCTATATTGAATATAACCATTACACTAAAAACAGCTGCTGTAATATAGGTGAAATATGAAAAGATTGAATCTTTTATAAAGTTTTCTTTTATAAATGCAGGTGGGTTTTTGCCAAACTTATTCCATAAACTTGCAAATAAGACTATTATGCTCATGCACATAATAAGTATTCTTATTATAGGCAATCCAATAGCTCCTTTAACTCCGTCAATTAAATGTATTAACGGAACCTTGCTTTTACCATCATAATTGAAGTTTATAAAGAAAATTAATATTCCAATAATACTAAACATTAAAGACTTTAATGAATTTTTTGAATTTACTCGGCTATTTTCCATAATTATTCTCCATTGATTGATTTTTTTTTTAAAATTTTGGTTAAATTAAAATATTCTTGATAATTAACTTTATTTCAGTATATTTATTTTTCTATACCCTCCTTGTAATATTTTCATTGCGTATTTATTTGCTTAACCTTATACTTTATCACTTTTTAATAGCATACGTTTACTTAAATACGTCAATAAAATATTTTATTTTTTCTTAATACATTTACTAATAATTTTCTACCTAAAATAACAAAAGTTATATTTAATATAATAAACTACAATCGTCACTTTTTTGTATGCCTATGTATTTTTTTAAATTTTTTTCATCCATATATAAAAAAATATTATGTAATAAGTGACGTGTTAAATTTACAGCTGAAATCATCTTTAATGGCAAATAAGAAATTTTGTTCAATTCCAAACATTATATATTTAGCCTTGGAGCTGCAGCTCAAAGGCTAAATGCTTAAAATAGTATTTAATAATTAAAACTCTCTATATTATTTTTCTCATTGATTGCTGTTAATATCTCATATACAATATCATTGTATGGTGTGATTACATCATATTTCTTACCAAGTTTGCAAACAGTTCCGGAAAATATTTCAACTTCTACCTGCCTTTTTGACTCAACATCTTGCAACATTGATGTTTTTGCATAAACGGGCATACTTTTCGTTATCTCCAGGCAATTTTTCAACATATTTTCCACATTATCTATACCTGCTTTCTTAGCTATGCATTCTACTTCTCGCATAAGTTTAATAGCAAATTCTACTGTTTTTGTTCCTTTATTTATAACATTATAGTTAGAACCTATAAGAGCTGTAGCTTGATTAAAGCCTACGTTAATCATTAGTTTTTGCCACATTGCATATTTAATGTTATTCGAAATTTTGTATAGTATATTGATTTTCTCAAAATATTCTTTTAAATTAAGTATTCTTGATGTATTATTATTTCCATCTAAATCCCCAAAATATACAGTTGTGTTTTCCCCATATGTAATTTCATTTTCTACTTTGTTGCTAAGTCCTATTAGTACAGAATATACAACTTTTTCTTTCCCGTATATTTCACATAATTTGTCCTCACTGTCAATACCATTTAGCAGAGAAATAATAATTGTATTGTCTGAAACATAATTTTTAATCATTTCCATAGCTTCCTCAAGTGCATACGATTTTATAGCTATTATAATTAAATCTATTGTCAAATTTTTTTCATTTTTTGGAAAAACATAATTAAAATCATACCTCTTATTATTAACTGATGTTTGTTTTTTTTCGTATTTTTCTTTACGTTTTTCATCTATTAAAACATATAAATTAAAATCTTTGCAATTTAAAGTTTTAGAAGCAAAAATTGTACCAACAGCACCTAAGCCTATAACTAATACGTTTTTGACCATCTTTTTTTCCTCACTGTATTTGAATTTTAATATTCTGAATTATTTTGGAATATTTTTCAATTATAATAAATTACCACCAAGAAGTTGTTCTTAGAGTGTTCGGTAATCACATTTAGATCAATCCATATTTTAAAAAAACTTCAATTTTCTGCAAGCATGATTGCATTATACTAATAATTATTAATTATTTTAATCAATTAATATCATTTTTTCATGTTTTTTAACATAATTCAATAAAGCTTCTGATACTTGAATATTTTCTAACTCTAAAGTATTTTTTATCTTTACTATTTTTAAACTGTTTTTATCCAAGTTTCTGGTTGCTTTAATTGCAACTTTTATTGCGGTTTCCTCATCATCAACAATTAAAGGTATCTTTGCTTCTTCAATCAATTTTGCCGCTATAACATTTGTATATGTTTTCTCGAAATCCAATTTGTTAACAGCTTTTTTTGTTACTATATCAAACATTCCTATTCCCGGACCACTGCCATGAGATTCTGCCGTCAAATCTAATAGTACCATCCTTTTTATTTTAGGAATATTCATTGTATATTCAGTTAATATCGGACTTCTACCTAATACATTAGGATCAAACCCCGGACCAGAAATATTTTTACCGATTTCTTCTAATACCAGTATATCTATATCCGGTATCATCAGTGTAGCAAAATATTCTTTTGATATTTTTACCAGCTCTTTTTCCCTTTCTATTAAATTGTCTTTTAAAACTATTTCAATTTTTGCTGTTTCATGATATGAATTTTCTAATATAGCTACGCCAAACCCAACATTTGCTTTATCAAGAATTATTTCAGCTGATTCTTCAATTGTCTTTGCAAAGTTGGCAGGATCATCTTCATGAATTAAAGAGCAACCTTTTTGATTACCAAGCCCTATAACTAACATTTTGCACATACCGCTTTGCAATTCACCTATAAAATCAGTATGCAATTTAACTCTATTTATAGGTATTATTAAATCTGCCTGAAGTGCTATTTTATCAAAATATACATCTATTCCTTTTTTCGTCTTTCCAATAAGATTAACATCTACATTTGTAACTATATCTACACCTGTTTTTTCCTTATTTATTCCGTACGTTTCTAAAACTTCTCTTTGTCCTTCAGATGTTCCATTTCCGTGACTCCCCATGGCAGATAAAACAAAGGGTTCAGCTCCTAATTTCTTTAATTCATCAGCAATTGTTTTTACTATAAAGTCAATATTTCTAATGCCTCTGCTTCCTACCGCGAGAGCAATTTTCTGTCCAGGCCTGATTATTGATAATATCTCTTTACTGTTAAGTTGCAATTTGATACAATTTTCAACATCGTCAATTTTATCATTAGAAAATAATTGTTTAACTTTGTACATTTTTGGCAACTCTAATTGTTTATCTTCATTTAAAAGTATATTCATTAATAATTACCTCCTGAAATATTTTAGTCTTTTAACGTCACCTTTTCATCTCCTAAAATATTTCTAATAACTTCTAATCATATTTATAAAAAAATTTTTCATATCATCGAAACAGATTACTTAATTTAACCATTTTTTATTTAAATAAAATACCATATGTATAAATACGTTTTTGGCATCTACTGCATAGGGTATTTTATTGTTTATGATGTTCTTCAATAATAGATCTTAATGCATTTTTTACTGCAATTATTTTATCTTATTAGAAAATTTTATATCGCTTTCGTACTCCCTAACATTTTTATCAACTCTTCGATATCCTGCTAAACATTGCTGCCAGGCTGGCAAAGTGCTTAGTTCAAGCAATTTATACTTGTATTTTTGATATATTAAATAATTTTATAAAAACTTCATAGATATTCTGTTGCTTGATTAATTTTAGATTAATTTTAAAAATTTCAGCAATCTTATCTAAGATAGGTCCTGATAATAAGCTTATGAAAACAGTGCCTATACCAACCTTTCCTCCTAATAAAAAGCCAATAATTAAAGCTAAAAATTCAATAAACATCTTAACTTTACCTATTGTAATTTTTGCATTTAATGCAATATATAAAAACACTCCATCTCTCGGCCCTCCACCAAGGCCCTGTTTTAAATAAATAAATATTCCTAAATTTAATATTATAATACCTAATGGTAGCATAATAAATTTTTCTGCTGTATTTAATGAAATCACAATGGTATTTTTTAATATTATATCTGTAAAAAAACCACAGAAATACATATTTAATATAGTTCCTAATCCAGGAATGATCTTAAGCATAAAACCTATTATTATAAAGCTCAAGCCAACAATCTGAGATACTCGTCCAATTGTTATATTAAGATTTAGCGATAGTCCATTGATTAAAACATTAAATGCATTTAATCCAAGCGCTGATTTTATAAACATTGAGTCAGCAAGTGCAATTAAAAAGCAACCAAATATAACTCTAATACTTCTCATTAAATATATAATAAATTCATCCTTCTCATTTTTCAAAAATAACTCCATAATCTATATATTATTTGCTAATTCATATGCATCCCATATTGCATACATAATATTTCTAACATTTTTAGCATCTCCTAATAAATATACTTCTTTATCGCTTAAGTTTAATTTATCATACAAATCTCTATTAGATATATATCCTATAGCATACACAACTGTATCAACATCAAGGCTTGCTATTTTATTATTTTCATAATATACTATTTTATTGTCATTAATTGAGTCTATTTTTATATTTTCAATTATGTTTACTTTATTGAAAATTAACAAATCATAAAGCATAGTCTTATTCATATGAGGCATTGATGCTCCGAGTGATAATATATTAGGTAAAGCTTCTAAAATAAATACATCCTTATCATTTTGAGCTAAATCAAGAGCTAATTCACATCCTACCAATCCACCTCCAATTATAGCTACACGCTTTCCGGCATTAACTTTTTTTTCAAGTATATCTTCCGCCTTGTACATCTCATTATTGCCTGGCAATTTCAAGGTTTTAGCTATTGAACCAGTTGCAATTAACACTGCATTAGCATCACTGATTTCTTTGCTGTCATAATTTATTTCTTTATTTAATACTATTGTAACGCCTAATTCTTTCAATGTTCTTTCATACCAGTTGATTAATTCTATATCATCAAGCTTAAAGCTTGGTGCTCCGGCTATTCTCAAAGAACCGCCTATATTATTGATTTTTTCATAAACTGCAACATCATATCCTCTTAATTTTAATACTCTTGCTGCTTCAAGTCCGGCTACTCCGCCACCTATGACTGCTATTTTTTTGTGACTTGATATTGACTTTAATCCATAGGTCGCTTCTCTGCCGGAGCACGGATTAACAGCACATGACATGGGCTTAGATGATACAAGTCTATTCATACATCCCTCGTGGCAGCTAAGACATGGTCTTGCAGATTCATATCTGCCTAACCTTATTTTGTTAACAATCTGAGGATCTGCCAACAAAGCTCTGCCTAACCCAATTATATCTGTATTTCCTTCATTTATTGCTTCAGCTGATAAGTCCGGATTCTCCATTCTTCCTGTTACAATTACCGGCACATCAACATTTCTCTTTATTATTTCTCCAAATTTTATATTCATTCCTTTTTCAAAGTACATAGGCGGGTGTGACCAATACCATGAATCATATGTACCTGCATCAACATCCAATGCATCATATCCTGCTTCAACAAGTATTTTAGCAGCTTCTATTCCTTCCTCAATATCCCTTCCAAGTTCAACAAAATCTTCTCCCGGCAAACCTCCCTGCCTTATGCCTTTAATATATGATTTTAAGCTATATCTTAGAATAACCGGAAAATCTTTGCCACATTTCTCTTTAATATTTTTAACTATATCACATGCAAACTTTAATCTTGATTTCAAATCTCCGCCATATTCATCAGTCCTGTTATTAAATAAAGAAATTGCAAATTGATCTAATAAATATCCTTCATGAACTGCATGTATTTCAACTCCATCAAAACCTGAATCCTTACATATCTTTGCTGTATCTCCTGATTTTTCTACAATAGTCTGAATTTCTTCTCTTGTTAATTCTCTGCAAACGATGTTATCATCCCAATAATGTCGATTTTCCGATGAAGAAACAGCCTCTCCTAATAGCAGATGTGGTTTAATTACTCTGCCAAATCCAGCTGTTAATTGTGCAAATATTTTTGTACCATATGCGTGTACGCGTTCACACATTTCTGATGTTGTCATAATAAAACTGCCTCTGTTATCTATCGGGCAAGGCATTATTCCAGGAATTACTTTTTCAACTTCATTTTCAACATAAAGAGTTCCGGTTATTATTAAACCAACACCACCTTTTGCCCTTTCAACGTAGTATTCAACCCCTCTTTCATTAAAATTATTATCTTTTGTAACCATACCTCCTGTACCCATTGCAGCCATAGCATATCTATTTTTCATTTCACATCCGCCTATGTTAAACGGTGTAAACAATATTTCATGCTCTTTTTTCATGATAACTTCTCCTTTCGCAATATGTTAATACCATATTAACAAAAAGATGTAACCAAAATGTCTTTTCTTATACAATTTTAAATGTTTTTTATAAGTAAGATAATATCCTTATTTATTAAAAGTGATGATATATTTCAAAAATAAAAAATGTTTGTTGTGTTGATCCTCATTAATTTAGAAAAATGTCAATTTTTTAATATTGCATATAAATATAATACTACCTTAGAAAATATTTTGTTGTTTAATTCCATTCGAAATATAAATCTTATTTATCCCGGACAACAAATTATTATTCCATTGTCCCCGCCCGAAGCAATATTATATACAGTTAAGCCAGGAGACACACTATATTCAATTGCAAAAAAATATGGCACATACGTTGATAACCTGATCAGATTCAACTACCTGAATCTACCATTCGTAATATATCCTGGTCAACAATTAGTAGTTACAGCATCTTTAAAATAAGTTTACTTATAATGAAATAAAAAATGTAATTAAATCAGTTGTACAGTCAATTTAAGTTCTTTCACTTTAAATCTCAAATACTATGAAAGAATTCTATCCTTATTTATTATAAAATGATATAATTGCTATTAGTCTGTAGAAATGATCTTTATAAGGAAGGTATTTACGAATGAGTTCAGTTAAAAAAAATATAGTAATAGCCCTAATGGTTGCAATGTTTTTAGGAGCTATTGAAGGAACAGTTGTTACTACGGCTATTCCAACAATTGTAATGGATTTGCAAGGATTTGAAATTATAAGTTTAGTTTTTTCAATATACTTATTAACTTCTGCAATCTCCACACCAATATATGGCAAGCTTTCAGATTTATATGGAAGAAAAAATATACTTTCAATAGGAATAATAATATTTTTAATAGGAAGCTTTTTATGCGGTTTATCGAAAAACATTTATATGTTGATATTTTTCCGTGCCATTCAAG
Source organism: Firmicutes bacterium UBA6132 (assembly GCA_002435835.1). The sequence continues at coordinate 7,414 of DIVM01000351.1, read as the reverse complement.
GTTTGGGTGCAGGTGCAATATTTACAGTTACATATACAATTGTCGGAGATGTATTTACACTAAGTGAAAGACCGAAAGTTCAGGGATATTTAGGTATGGTATGGGGTGTTGCAAGTATTGCAGGTCCTTTCGTCGGAGGATTGTTAATAGATATTCTGTCTTGGCATTGGATATTTTTTATAAATATACCTTTTGGAATATTGTCAGTTATTCTGATTCAAAAAAACATAAAGGAAACCTTTGAGAAAACAACGCATAAAATAGATTTTGCTGGAATTACTACTTTATCATTAGCAATGATTGTATTTTTAAATATTTTCTTATCAAGTGAAAATATTAATTCTAATAATAAAATATTTATTTTAATATCCGTTTTATCAACTATTTTACTCTTAATTGCATTTTATAAAATAGAAAAAAAAGCAATAGAACCGGTTATTCCTTTTGATATTTTTACTAAATCAAGTGCAATTGTAAATATAATAAGTTTTTTAGCTGCAGCAGTTTTAATAACAGTAGATGTTTATTTACCAATATATTTACAAAACATATTAGGATTTAGCGCTAAAATGTCAGGATTAACTTTAGCGCCAATGTCAATTACTTGGTTTATATCTTCAGTGATCATAGGTAAAATCATAGTAAAATTTGGCGCAAAAACAGCATTATTAATATCCAATATTATTTTACTCATAAGCACTATATTCCTACCTACATTAGGAATTAATACTTCATTACCGTTGGTATTATTATATGTTTCCCTAATTGGGGTTGGGTTCGGAGGAGCTTTTACCACGTTGACTATAATTGTCCAAGAATCCGTAGAATATAACAAAAGAGGTGCTGCAACAGCTGCTAATTCATTGCTTAGAACATTGGGACAAACAATAGGGGTAAGTATATTTGGAAGTATTTTCAACTTATATATAATTAAATATTTTATTAAGATAGGAATAAATGGAGTTGACCCAAGTAACTTATATAGCTCCTTAGTTAGCAGTGAGCAAATAAAGCTTTCCATAAACAGTTCTTTACATTTTTTATTTATAATACTTGTAATTTTATCTGCAATTTCTCTTATTTTATCTATAATAATGCCTAAAATAAAAGGTAAGGAATAGTTAAACTCCATACCAAGTTGTTTAGTTTAGTGTTGACAATCCAAATTAACATTTATTGTTCGAAAGTAAAAGAATATAATAATTGATATGATTTTGCTCATCAGAAATAATTTCAATTAACATGTTAATATGTCTTCTGTCTTGCAATGCATAAAGTATATTACTATAAGCTTTTATTATTTCGATCTCAAATAGTATTAATTGTTTTATAGCATCACAATATGTTTCAGGTTTTACAAGATCCCCTGCCGGTTTCATTTCAGGTATTTGACCTGTAAGTTCATAATATATTTGCCTAAATAATCCGAAGTGTTTCACTGCATCATCCATGATTTCTTGAATAATATCTTTTTCTTCTTGGGTAGGAGCAAGACTTTTAAAATAAACATAAAAAATTCTTCCGTTTATCTCTGTGGAAATAGCTTCTGACATTAATTCAAGTGCTGCTGGATAATTTTGAGGATATGTGTAAATGTCAACAGGCATTGTACTCGGAGTTTGAGGCATAATTGGTTGGTTTTGCTGAGTTAAATACATATATTTATCAAAATATGGATTTCTACCATAATAAATCATTTGATTATTCCCCTTTAATATAGATTAAATAATTATATAAACATTTTATGTTAAAATATAACAAAGGTTCGATCAACTATCAGACTTTTAGCATTTTTTCCTTCAAGGTAAATTTGCTAATATTATTAGGCTATACTAAAGTACAATTTTATAACAAACAGCATAATATATATTACTCAAAGTAAAGGAGTGATATTTATGCCGATGGCATATTTTGGCACATTAAATCACACTGTAGTTCCTGGAGATACTCTTTTTAATATTGCTTATAAATATAATACTACATTAGAAAATATTTTGATGTTTAACTTCATTCCAAATATGAATTTAATTTATCCAGGACAAAATATTGTTGTTCCTTTGTCCCCACCTGAAGCAATATTGTATACAGTTAAACCCGGAGACACACTGCATTCAATTGCAAGAACATATGNNCCCGCCATATATAATTTATCCAGGACAACAATTAGTTGTAACCGCATCGTTAAGATAAAAGTTTGCTTGTAAAATTACAGTAATCTATAAAATACAAAATCCTAAAACTTGAATAAAAAATATTCAAATTTTAGGATTTATTATTTTAATTTACTGTAGCTGAAGATAATGCACTTTGATTATCTGTTGATGTTTCATTAATTCCTCTGCCGTCAAATCTATCAGGTCTCATTTTATATCCCCTGCCAAATGGCATATTTTGAATTTGATCTGCAATTTCCTGTGTGATAGTACCTTTAGTAACTAATTCTGATAAAGCATTTTTAAACACTGTACTTGTTTCGTCTTTAAGTGCTTTAATTTGTTCATCCGTCAAGTTTTTAAATGGTCCGTTTTCTTTTAAACTCTTATTTATTTCCTTATTTTCCACGTATTTAGTTGAAGCACTTAAAATGCTATCAGCTATTTCTTGAGTGATTGTGCCATTATTAACTAAATTTGTTACCGAACTTTCTAAACTGTTTTTTCTTGCTTCATTAACTACTGTTTTTTGCTCATCAGTTAATTCAATCGTTTTTGCTTTTTTTCCTGCTTTAAGCTGGTCTGATATTTCCTGAGTTATTGATCCATCAGACACCAATTGCGATAATGCACTTTCAAACAAAGTCTGATTTTCAGTTTTCAATGCATCCTTTTGCTCTGCAGTTAAATTCACAAATCTTCCATTACCTTTTTTTGACCCTTTTAAATCAGAAGGCAATTTATCTGTTTCAGCTAAAATTTCTTCCACTTGTTCCTGTGTCAATGTTCCTTTAGCAACTAAATTTGATGCTGCTTCTTTTAAACTGTTAATTTTAGCATCACCGATTGCTTTTCTTTGTTCCTCACTCAATTGAACAAAATTTGATCGTTTGTTGTTTTCTTGAGTAACCGCACTGTCACTTACATTTGAAGAATCAGTGGCTGCAAATGCACCCATGCTTGTTGATAATGCAATTGACAATACTAACATTCCAGAAATTATAATATTTCTTTTTTTCAACTTTAACACATCCTCTAAAATTATTTAATATGATCAGCTATATTTTGATCAATATCATACTTATAATTTACCCATTTAATGTGATGCCATTGTGATGTTAAAGTGAAACATTTATTATTTTTTTATTTTCTATCTTTAAGAGTCTTAGTCATCCATTAACATTTATTATCTGTAATATTTTCCAGTACATTTCTGAACTGAAATCTCTATAACAGCAGTGCCTCTAACCATGTTTTCAGGTAATTCTTTTCCTGAAAAATGAGGCGTATACTTATCAACAATCTTATTTAAAACTTCTTTTTTATATACTAAATCAGTTAAAACTTTTGCATTTCCCAATATAATGACACTATTAAATTCTGTATTGGTATGACAGGCAACGTCAACGCCTTCATATAGCAACCCAATCATTTCGTCAACTTCAAAACCAACTTTTGGATTTTGAGTAATATACTCTAATTTTTGTCCTTTAGGTAGACCATGTGTATAAATTTTCTCATTATAATAAACAAAATGCATAGGTACTACATACGGGTATCCCTCTGGACTCTGTGCTGCAATTCTACCTACCTGAGCCCTTACCAATAAAGCCTCAATTTGTTCTTTTGTTAATGAATGTATTTTCATACTATTTTGCATGTTTTTTCTCCTTTTTATTAAATAGTGAACTCAATTTGTTAGGTCATCAGTTTTTAATGTTGCAATGTAATATATTACAAATTTACACAAACTGTTTCATGTCGGATAGGCCTGGAACTTTCGTTCTTTTCTCCTTTAAGAACCGGACTTGTGTGTTTCCACTTATTTTTTAAAATTTAGTCACTTTATTAACATATATTTCTTCAAATAACTTGGTACACGGTTTTATCGAAATTCCTTCTTTAATAAATTTTAAATGTTTTCATTCATATCAGAAAATTTAAAAAATATTATCAACGGTCTTCCCACCTTATCATTATAAATATAACATAGATTTAAGGAAAACGCAATTATTCATGACTGCGATTAATTTATACATATATTATATTTAAATCCATCTCTTTATAAGTTTTGAAAATAGCTTGATAATAATCATTTTTATAGAAAAGAGAGCCTTAAGAAAAATTTCTTGGCTCTCTTTTAAAGTTTAATGATTCAGAAAATCATATTGTAAAACAATATATAAAAAATAAAATCCTAAAACTTGAACAGCAATACTCAAATTTTAGGATTTCTTATTTTTTATAAACTAATGTAAGCTACGCTGTAACTAATTTCCCATTCTTAACTTGTTCTGTTAACATCGGTAATATTTCTCTCACATCTCCAACAATTCCATAATGGGCAACATTAAATATTGGTGCATCTGGGTCGTTGTTGATTGCTATGATTGTTTCAATTTCTGCAAGCCCTGCTAAATGCTGTATTGCTCCTGATATACCGCATGCAATATATATTTTAGGTGCAACAGTTTTTCCTGTTTGACCAACTTGCTGGCTGTATGGCATCCATCCAGAATCAACAACAGGTCTTGAAGCACCCAATGCTCCCCCAAGTGCATCAGCTAATTCTTGAGCTAACTTAATATTTTTTTCGCTGCCTATTCCTTTTCCAACGCCTATGATTATATCTGCGTCCGATAAGTTTAACCCTTCTTCATTGTCTATATTTTTTAACAATTTTACGAAGCCTTCTACTTGCGCTGGAACTGGTAGAACAGTTACTTTTCCTTCTATTGCATAATCAGGTTCTGCTGGTTTAAATACTTTTGGTCTAACTGTGGACATTTGAGGACGGTGGTTAGGACAAACTATTGTTGCCATGAGATTTCCTCCAAATGCTGGTCTTGTCTGCATTAAAAGTCTTTTTTCAACATCTATTTGTAATTGTGTACAATCTGCTGTTAAACCTGTTTGTAATGTAGCTGAAATATGTGGAGCTAATGAACGTCCATTTGATGTTGCACCTATTAAAACTATTTCTGGTTTATATTCATTTATTAAATCAACCATTACTTCGCCATAAACATGGTCATTAAAATCATTTAACCATGGTGCATCCATAACTAAAACTTCGTCCGCTCCATATGCTATTAATTCTTGTGATAAATTTTTAATATTATTACCTAATATAACTGCTGAAACTGAAACTTGAAGGTCTTTTGATAATACTTTAGCTTGGTTTATTAACTCGAATGCAACTGTTCTTAATTTGCCGTATCTTTGTTCTGCAAATACCCAAATTCCTTTATAAGCTGATAAATCCTTTGTTTCCACTTCATCTTTTAAAAAATTAATTGCATTTAGTTTGCAAGACTCAACGCATGAGCCACATAGAGTACATTTATCGCCTATGACAGCTTTTTTTTCTATCATTTCTATAGCTGAAAAAGGACATGCGCTTATACATTTCTTGCAGCCAACGCATTTATCTTTTAATATATTTATGCTTGCCATATTTTCACATCCTATTATAATAATGTCATAGTCACTAATGACTATGCTGTTAAAACATTTTTATTTTTTGTAACAGAAGAAGGAATTCTTCCTTCATCAGATGTTACTTTATAATTAACATGTCTGACGGTTCCCGGTAGACTCCAGACCTCTTCATAATGTATAATCCTCAAGGATAGGATAAATAATGTTCACATCCTCGGGAAGTCAGTATCTACTGACATATACCTGTTATTAAGTCAATTAATACATTCAATGAGGCTTTATGATTTGGCTGGTTGGGAGCCTCAGGCTATACCCGTATCACATGATAGGATGTGTACTCATTGTTTGGAAATGGATTCCTATCAGAAAGGAGCTATTGCTCATGTCAAATAATATTAAATATAATTCATTTATTTCGGTTGGTATTGATGTAGGCGCTGACTTTAGTTGGATGTCTATTGCACTACCTAACCAAACCTTTGTAGGAAAGCCTTTTAAAATCCTACATTCTGATTTTAATTCCCTTTCTATGGCTGTTTCTAAAATAAAAGAAGCAGAAGAAATGTATTCTTTGGAAAGTCGCATTTTCCTGGAATCCACGGGAATTTATCATTACCCACTCTTCTGCTATCTTCGTGATAAGGGATTTTGTGTCTCCATCATAAATCCTATCATCACTAAGAATAGCACAAATATTAATATTAGAAAAGTACATAATGACAGATTTGATTCAAAAAAATGTGCCTTAATTGGTTTAAAACCAGATTTAAAAATTTCTCTTATGCCATCAGACCTTGCACTTGATTTAAGAAATCTCTCAAGAGAGTATTATGACCTGATGGACAACCGTTCTGCTTATGTGAATAAGCTTCAAGGTGAATTACGTATGATATTTCCACAATATTTAAAGATTTTTTCTAAAATCACTACAAATACGGCATTAACATTACTGGAAAAATACACTTCTCCGGATGCGTTTTTGAGTGCATCTAAAGATGAAATCATTAATTCCATACGATTTACTGCACGCTTTGGAATTAATTATGCAGAAAACAAATATAATGCCATTATTCAAGCTGCAAATGATGCAAAAGCTTTTGGTCATTCAGTAAGCAGTAATTTCAAGCGCATTCGTCTATATATACGTTTTATCCGTCAGTATGATGAAGAAGTCTCATCAATACTTTCTGATATGCACGAACTTGTTAATGCTAATGAAAATACCAAGTTTATGAAACAGATACATCTCATTGAATCTTTTAAAGGTGCAGGTTTTCTTTCTGCGGTAAGCCTTATGTGTGAAATAGGAGATTTTTCAGCTTTTCGCTCACCTAAACAGCTTTTTGCATATTTTGGTTTAGATCCAGCCGTAAAACAATCTGGCAAATTTAATGGTACTAAAATTAATATGTCAAAACGAGGTTCACGTATTGCCAGAAGAGTAATCCACACTATGGCTTTAATCAGCATTGGCATCAACCGCAATGGTTCTGCCAACAATCCAGTTTTACGTGAATATTACTTGAAAAAATGTCAGAGCAAACCTAAAATGGTGGCTCTTGGGGCTGTAATGCATAAAGTTTGTAACATTGTTTTTGCTATTCTGCGTGATGAAAAAGAATTTGAAATCATCACTCCAGAAGAACATCAAATGAATTACCAGAAAGCGAAATGCGACATCGCTGCATAATGTAATTCCATATTTTAAATTTCTGTTTTTTGAGAATTTCTCAAAAGGCTTATTTAGTTTACTCTTCTTTAGTCCAACTGAAATATTAAATTTTTTTAAATTAGATATTGACAATTCTTAGCTGGACTTT